>JAHEGQ010000059.1 GCA_024645025.1 Sphingomonadaceae bacterium | reverse complement strand
GAATACATCACCCCCACGAACACCCCGACCCGCCCTGCGGCGGCCAGCGACTCTGGGCTGTGTCCGGCATCTTCGACCGCGTGCCACGCGGTTTCGACAAACAGCCGCTCTTGCGGATCGGTCAGGTCCGCATCCTTTGGCAGCATGCCGAAAAACGCGGCGTCAAACCGATCGACCCCGTTCAGGAACCCGCCCCAACGGCTGCGGGTTTTGCCCGCAGCCTTGATTTCGGAATGAAAGCGGCTGTGATCCCAACGGTCGGCAGGAATGGGCGTGATGCAATCGCGGCCTTCGGTCAGAGCTTGCCAGAAGTCCGCCAGCGTTTCGGCCTGCGGATAGCGGCCGGACAGTCCGATGATCGCGATGGCATCAGGTGCGGCACTGATGTGCACAGCAGGGTTTGCTTGCGGTGCTGCGGCGGGTATCTGACTGGTTTCGTCCAGATGCGCCGCCAGTGCGGCAAGGCTGCGATATTCATAGAACAGCGTTTTCGGCAGCGGGCCAAAGACGGATTCCAGCCGGTCCGTCGCGCGGGTGATCATTACGGAATCCAGCCCGTAACCATCCAGCGGCGCGGTGATATCCAACCGATCCGGCGCGATGCCCAGCGTTTCGCCGACGGTTTGACACAATACCGCCAGCGCGTTGCCGCCGGTGGCAGGTTGCGGCACCACCGTTGCGGTCTGCGCGGGTGGTTCTGTTGCAGGTTCGGCCAACCAATAGCTGTCGGTGGCAAAGGGATAGAGCGGCAGCGCCAGACGTTGCGGCAGGGGCGCAGACCATTGCGACGCCCAATCCACCTTGCCACCCGCCAACCAATCCTGCGCCTGCGGATGGGCAGCGCCCACGCCTACGCCATCAGCAAAACGGCGCAACGCATCTTGCAACGCGGCGATGTCATTCCCGACAAAGGCCCAGCGATGGTCAAACGCATCGCGTCCAGTTTGCAGCGTATAGGCCAGATCGACCAGATCGACCTGTTCCGCCTGCGCCAGATAGCCCAGCAGGTTTGCCGCCATTTGCCTCAATTGTGCATCCGACCGCGCCGATAGCGGCACGACATGCAGCCCGCCCCGTGCCGCGCGCGGCACAGTGATGGGCGGTTCTGCCAGCACCAGATGGGCATTCGCCCCGCCCGCGCCAAACGAACTTAGTCCCGCCAGACGGGTCTGACCCGCTACATGCGGCCAATCGCGCGCCTCTCGCGGGAAGGTCAGCGTGCTGCCTTCGGTGATTTCGGGGTTGATCCTGCCCAGATCGGGCAAGGGCGCGATGGTCCCATGCCGCATCTGCGCCAGAATCTTGAACAGCCCCGCCATCGCGGCGGCGCTTTCGGTATGGCCGATATTGGCTTTGACCGATCCGACCACCGCCCGCCCTTGTGGGCCAAGCGCGCGCGTCAGTCCTTCGACCTCGATCGGGTCGCCCATACGGGTGCCGGTGCCATGCGCCTCGATCAGACTGATGGCATTGGGGGCAACGCCCGCATCAGCCAGCGCCTGCGTGATTACATCGGCATGGCCGGAAGGGCTGGGCGCGGTATAGCTGCTGGAACGCCCGCCGCTGCCCAGTGCTGCGCCGCGCAGGACGCCTTCGATCCTGTCACCATCGGCCAGCGCACGATCCAGCAGCTTCAGGATGACCACCCCCGCACCTTCGCCAGACAGCATGCCATCGGCATCGGCTGAAAACGGGCGCAAGCGGCCCTGACGCGACTGGATACCAAGTGCCGCATGGCTTGCCAGATGGCGCGGATGGGCAATCACATTGACCCCGCCCGCAATCGCCACATCGCAGCGCCCCGCGCGCAGCATATCCATCGCCAGCACCAGCGCGGCCGCGGATGAGGAACAGGCCGTGTCGCAAGACAGGCTTGGCCCCTTGAAATCGAACATGAAGGAAAGCCGGTTCGCCACCGACCAGAACGCCGCGCGGCTGGGGTAGTGTGCGTTCATCACGCCCGCCAGCACCGCGACGCGGCCTTGGCGTGACAAGGCTTGCGGCGCGTAGCCGGCATGTTCCATCGCGTGATAGGCGGTTTGCAGGAAAAGCCGTTCCTGCGGGTCCATCTGCATCGCCTCGGCCGGTGAAATCGAAAAAAACAGCGGATCGAACTGATCGGCGCCGTCCATATATCCAGCCGGCAGGGCGGTATCGGTGGGCCAGGCACGGCCGTCCTGCGGCGCTGAACGGAACATGGTTTGCCCTGCCGCAATCGCCGCCCAAAGCGCGTCAAGGTCTTCCGATCCGGCAAAACGCCCCGCCATGCCGATGATCGCCACATCGCGCGATTTCAGTGCGGGTATTTCGGCGGCTTGGCGGGCGGGCTGCTGCACCACAATGGGCGCAGCGGGGATTGGCGCAGGAACAGGGCCTGCGGTCGCCTGCGTCAGCGCGGCCACCGCATCGGATTGGCTTTCGCGCAGATGGTCGGCCAGACGGGAAACGGTATTCGCCTCAAACAAAACGGTTGAGGTCAGCTTGGGGAAATCCGCCCGCAGAACATCGACGATCTGCAAGACAAGGATCGAATCCACGCCATAGCGTTCAAAGGGAGCGTCATCGTCAATCCGGTTGGCATCCACCTCAATGGCCTTGGCGATGCGCTGGCGCAGATGGGCATTCAGCTGAATCTGCGGGACTGACACCACGGCAGCCGCCGCGATGGGTTCGGGCAAGGGGGGCTTGATCTTGGGCGTAGCAGCGGGCAGCGCAGGGGGAACCGTCGCCGCAATCACGCCGTCACTTTGGCCGATAAAGACCTGTTGGGTCAGAACCTCTGCCTCAGGACACAGCCGTGCGACGGGGCGGAAGCCGACCAGCGACAGCACCGTGCGCCAGCGGTCCGATGCCAGCGCGGGCGTGCCGGGCAGGCGCATCGCGGCGTCATCATAGGCCCACCAACCATCCAAAAGGCCAAAGGTCAGATGGCTGAACAGCGATTTGCAGATCAGCTCGTTCACCAGCAAAAGCCCGTTCTGGCGCAACAGCGCCTTGGTATGGGTCAGGCTTTGCACAATGTCGCGCGTGGCATGCAGCACGTTGGTCGCCACGGCAATGTCATAGCTGCCGATAGCGAACCCCTGATCCTGCGGCGATTTTGACACGTCGAAGATCTCGGTTTGCAGATAGGGCGCGTCTTTCAGGAAATTCTGCCGCGCTGTGATCAGGAAGGCCTTGGACAGATCGGTAAAACGGTATTCCGCGATATTGGCAGCATAGGGGGCCAGACGGCGGAACAGAACGCGCGCCGTGCCGCCGGTTCCTGCGCCAACCTCGACCAGCCTTAGCTGCACGGATGGGTCATCCGCGATACGGGCCTGCACTGCGGACACAACCGCATCCGCCAGCAGATCGTTAAAGAAATCGGCCACGCTGTTGCCGTGATAGACCCCGTTGACCAGATCAAAGCGGCCTTCGGGGAACATGAACTGCGTAGCGGGGGCCGTGCCTGCCAGAATGGCGGGCAGGCCGCGCAGCATGGCACTGGCAAGGCGGATGTGATCGCGCAGGTCTGGCTCATCCGCCAGGGCAGCAGTGGCGCGGTCCCAATTGGCCAAAGCGCGGTCCAGCTCGGGGGCGGCACGGGCGGGCAGGCCATCCGCGCCCAGATAACCCGCGCCTTGCAAGACGCGGGCGGTTTCATCCCACCATTTGTCAAAAATCCCAGACAAGCCGCGCACCTTGGCCCGCCCCGCAGGCTGCATCAGCCCGGCAGCTGCGATACAGGCGGCCAGAACATCGGTCATTTCAGGATCAAAGCGGTCCATCTGTGCGCCAAGGCGGGCATGGATCGGGCGCCAGCGGTCACCCGCATCGGGCAGGGTCAGGCGCGACAACAGGGACGGGGCAATGCTTTGCGCCAGCGAAAGTCCGGTCATTGCCGTTTCAGACTCCATCGTTACAGTCGCCCCTGTTTGAAGTTCGGCAATCGCCATCTGCGCAGGACCATGCGCCAGCATCGCATCCAGCGCCGACAGCGCCCGTTCGGGATCCAGACCCAGTTGGCCAAAGCGCTGCATCCGTCTGCGGTGTTCGTCGGTGGCGACAATCCCTGCATCGGCCCAATAGCCCCAATTCACCACCCGCAGCGGCAAACCACTCCGCGCCGCGCTTTCCAGCGCGTGATTATCGGCAAATGTGCAGGCGGCGGCATAGTTGGCTTGACCGGGCATCCGCGCAAAGGATTGCAACGACGAAAACACCACGCCGAAATCGCGCATATCGGTACTGAATACCGATATCATGTTGTCCAGCGTATCCAGCTTGGCGGAAAGCACGCTTTCCATCTGCGGCCAGTCCATTCCGGCCAGACCGCCATCGGCCAGCGTGATGGCCGAATGCACCACCCCGTCAATCCGGCCAAAGCAGGTAAGGATATCCTCCCGCGCGGCGGCAAGGGCGGTGGCATCGCGCGCGTCAACCTGCACATAGGCCGGACGCGGGCCAAGGGCGGCAAGACGATCCTGATGCGCCATGATGGTTGCATCGGGGGCAGACCGGCCTAGCCAAACCACCTGCGCGTGCGCTTGGCGCAGGACATGTTCCGTCCAGATCCGTGCCACGCCACCCGCTCCACCGATCACCACATAAACCGCGCCGTCACGATAGGGCGATGCCCCCGTGGGCAGGCTGAACAGACGGTCCAGCCGCTGTTCCAGCCAAAGCCCGCTGCGCCGCATCAAAACGCGCCGATCCGGCAGGACAGGCAGGTCCAGACCACGTTCCGCGCCGTCCAGATCGGCCATGCGCAGAGTCCAGCCGCGATATTCGCGCCCCATCGCGCCAAATAGGCCGATCAGCGACGCGCCGTAACCGGTGGCCGGCATATCGGCATGGTGCATGGTGTTTTGCGTCAGTACGGTCCAGTCCAGCGCCCGTGCCTCGGCCCCTGCACGCAGCAGAGTTTGCACCAGTGTCAAAACCTGCGCCTGTAAGGATTTCTCTGCCGCGACCAGCGGGGCAGAAGGGTTGCCCACCCAAAGTGCGATGCGGTTGACCCCTGCCCAATCCGCCGCCAAGCGCAGCGATGCACGGGGGATTGCGGGCCAAAGATGTGCGGGAACGATCACGTCTTCGGGGTGGAAAACCACCTCGGGCGGCGGGGCGGTGGCGGCGGCGTCCAGTGTGACCGCCTGCCAGACCGGAACTAGCGCCTGCGTGGTGGCGGGATCAGCAGTCACGACGGATGCGGTGGGGATCGGGCGAGCGGTGATGCCGCGCAGGCTGATTGCCACACTGCCATCGGGCAGGCGCAGATCGATATCCAAACCGCCCAGCGTGCCAGCAGCCATCGCACGCGGGGCCATCAGATGCGCTTCCATCCGGGCGGTGGCTGGATGGGACAGGGTGATTTCGGCCACGGCAAAGGGCATCGTATCGGCAACGCCATCTGAAAACGCCACCGCCGCCTGCACCGCGCTATCCAGCAGCGCGGGGGACAAAGGCAGCGGCTGACCGGACGGGTCAGCCAGTTGCGCCACGGCGCGATTTTCCGCGCGCCGCACGGATTGCACCCCGCGCAGGGCAGGGCCGTGATGGATACCACCTGCACGCAGGCGGGTGGCAATGGTATCGGTTGAAACCGCATCCCCACCCGTCATGGGAATAATCGGGGCAGGTGTTGCCACCGCGCGCAGCAGATGCGCCTGCGCCAGCAGGGTGTCACCCGACATCAGACGCGCAGGGCGGCCTTGGGTGCCATCTTCGCCAAAGCGGACCACCAGATCATCCAAGAGCGCCGCATTCACAGGCCGCAGCCAGCATAGATCGCGCAGCGTCAGACGCGCGACGGGGGCGTTATCCACCTGTTCCAGCGCCTGACGCATAATTTCGGGCAGGGCAAAGCCGGGCAGTACCGAAGCGTCGTTCACCTGATGGTCGCGCATCAGCGGGCTGTCGGCTGTGATGGTGACGCGGGCGGTTGCGTGATCCAGCCGGGTCAGCGCAAACAGCGGTACAGGGATTTGCCGCGGGGCTTGCGCGACATCCACCCAATAACACGCCCGTTCGAAGACGGCCCCCGGCAGGGCGATGCGGCGCGGGCGGTCTTGCGTGAACAGATCAGACCAGCGCGGTGCATTTCCGGCGGCAAAGGCGGTCAGCACATCGGCAAAATCACCCGCAGGCGCAGACCCGTCCGCCAGCCAGCCGCGCAAATGCTGTGACAGTTCGGCCAAAGACCGCACGGCAAAGCCGCAGCGCCGTTCAAAATGCGCCCGCCCCGCCATCAGGGTATAGGCCACATCACCCAGATCGGCATCGGGATGGGCATGAACCCAATCTGCCAGCCTCTCCACCAGCGCGCGCAAGGTCTGATCGCTGCGCGCGGACAGCAGCACGGGATAACTGCCAGCATGATACATCCCATCCGCCCGCGCGGGCGCGGCGCGCAAGATGACATGGGCGTTGGTGCCGCTGGCGCCAAACGAACTGACGCCTGCGATGCGGGCCTGACCCTGCGGCCAAGGGCAGTTCACCACAGGAACCGCAAACCCCGCGCCTGCCAGATCAACCATCGGATTGACGCGGTCAAAGTGCAGGTTGGCCGGAATGACCCCGTTTTGCAACGACAGAACCACCTTTTGCAGGCTGGCAATTCCGGCGGCAAACTGGGCATGGCCGATGGCAGGCTTTACCGATGTCAGGGCCACCGCGCCATTTGCGCGGCTAGAAAACGCAGCAGCGCCAAACACCTGCGCCAAGGCGTCAAATTCAATCGGATCGCCAAGCGCGGTTCCGGTGCCATGCGCCTCGATCATACCTACTTGGTCGGGGGTCACGCCCGCATCGGCCTGCGCCTCCACGAGCAGGGCGGCCTGCGCTTTGGTTGACGGGG
>JAHEGQ010000055.1:6408-6884 GCA_024645025.1 Sphingomonadaceae bacterium | reverse complement strand
ATGACCAGCACGAATGCGAAAAAATCGAGCTTGTGGCCCCGCAGGTTGACGGTTGGCATTTTGGGCCTTTGCCTCAACAGTTTCGGCGCGCAGGCAGTTGCACAAACGCTGCCCCTTGCGCCCCCCCCGCAGCCGAAATTCACGCCCGACATACAAGCCAACTTGCCCGTGCGCGGCCAGCTTTTTAACGAAAAGGCCCTGACCCCCTTTTTACGCAAGCTATCTGCGGCATCGCGTACCCCCGTTCACATCCTTCAAATGGGCGATAGCCATACGGCGGGCGACCTGTTTACCGGCGGATGGCGCGCCTTATGGCAACTCAACTATGGGCCCGGCGGCCGCGGCATGATGGCGGTTGGCCGGCCCAGCAGCGTCTATCTGACGCAAGGCGTGACGGCGCGCCAGTCAGGCCCGTGGACCGTGACGGGTCTTTTGGGGGCCAATGCCGCACGATTAGAGACCCCAATTGGACTGAG
>JAHEGQ010000055.1:0-6398 GCA_024645025.1 Sphingomonadaceae bacterium | reverse complement strand
TGTCTGCGCGCTGACCGGCCCAGACATGGGATCCATTCAAGTGACCTTGGGCCCGGTTGAAAACAGCTTTAGCCTTGTTGCGCCTGAGCCCGGCGTCGACTGTTTCGAAACACGCGCACCCGACCTGCAGAGCGCCGCTAGCATCAAAACGCTGGAAGACAAGCCTGTCAGCCTAACGTCTTGGACAACACGACGCGGGTCCAGCGGGATCATTGTCAGCAATCTGGGGGTGGTCAGTTCCCGGTTACAACATTGGACGCGCCTGTCTGATACGATTGCCGCCAAGGAACTGTCGCTGGTTCAACCGGATTTGGTCGTTCTGGCCTTTGGCACCAATGAAGGCTTTTTTGCCGGTCTTTCGCTAATACAAGAAGCAAGCACGCTGCGCGAGCAGGTGCAGCGACTTCGCCGTTTGCTTGGCTATAACGTGCCGATTTTACTGCTGGGCCCGCCCGATGTCACAACTGCGCGCGCCGATATCGCCTTGCCCGCAATGGCGGAAACACAGGCCTGTCCCGCTGGTCGCTATGTGCCGGGAAATGTCGCCCGGATGCGCAGCCTGCAAAAACAGATCGCGGCAGAGCTCAATCTGGGCTTTTGGGACTGGCAAGGCGCCATGGGCGGCCCCTGCGCGTCGATCAACTGGACCGCTCAGGGCCTGCAACGGGGGGACTTTATCCATTTCACCCCTTCTGGCGGATTGATGCTGGGCCAAGCGCTGGCGACCGATCTTGACGATGCCAGATCGCGGTTGGGCAACCATTAAGCGATGCTGTTTCCAACGCTGACCTTCCACGTCTTTTTCCTCTTGGTGTTCGCGGCCAACTGGTTGCTGCGCAAGGCCGGGGAATGGCGTCTGATCCTGCTGCTGATCGCGTCCTGGGTCTTTTATGGCGCATGGGACTGGCGCTTCGTCGCGCTACTTCAGGCCAGCGCGCTGATCAATTGGGGCGCTGCCCGCCTCATCCTCGCCACACCAGAGGCCAGGCGCCGCAAGTTTTGGGTCAGCATCGGCGTTGTCCTGAACCTCGTTATCTTAGGCTTTTTCAAATATTTTGATTTCTTTGCCGAGCAGCTGACCATTCTGCTTCAAAGCGCCGGCTGGGAACGTGATGTTCCCCTGCTCGGCATCATCCTGCCAGTGGGCGTGTCCTTCTTTACCTTTCAGGGCATGAGCTATCTGATCGATGTTTATCAGGGCAAATCAAAGCCCGCCGGCCTGCTTGAGCTCAACGTGTTGATGAGCTTTTTTCCCCATCTGGTCGCCGGGCCGATTGTTCGACCAAGCCATATCCTGCCCCAACTTAGGGAACGACCCCATTTAACCCGGCAGGTCGCCGCGACCAGCCTGATCCTCATCCTGTGGGGCGTCGTCAAAAAAGCGGTCATCGCGAATGAGCTTTCGGTCAATCTGGTCGACCCGGTCTTTGCCTCGCCCGCTACGCACAGCGCACTGGAACTGGCGGTTGCCGCTTATGGATATGCAGTTCAGATTTATTGCGACTTTTCGGCCTATAGCGATATGGCCATTGGCCTAGCGGGGCTGCTGGGTTTCCGGTTTCCGCGCAACTTCAACCAGCCCTATCGCGCCGCGACCTTGCAGGATTTCTGGCGTCGCTGGCACATCAGCCTGTCGACATGGCTGCGCGATTATCTTTACATCGCCGCACTGGGCGGATCACGCCAGTCCATGGCGCGGACCTGCTTTGCGCTTTTCATGACCATGGTTCTGGGTGGGCTTTGGCATGGGGCCAGCTGGAACTTCATCATCTGGGGCACCATTCATGGTGCGATACTGGTGGTTGAGCGCGTGTGGAAAAGCCTGAAGCCATCCGGCATCGGTACCCTGCCCAACTGGGCTGGCCAGTTGCTGACCTTCCACATTGTGACGGTCGCCTGGATCTTTTTCCGCTGCAAAGAGTTCACGACGGCGAAGGATTATCTGTCCCTTCTTTTCTCTGGTACCAGCGGCGTGCAGTTGGCCAGCCCTTGGATGGTTGCGCTCATCCTGCTCGGGATGGCGTGTCATTTCGGCCCGGCTGACGCGATCCAGCGCCTTGGCCGTCGCGCGGCCGCTTTGCCGGCATTGGCCTTTGCGCTTTTGGGGACGCTGACCTTGCTGGTTGTCGAGGGGCTGCTGGGCGAAGGTGTCGCACCCTTTATCTATTTCCAATTCTAGGACGTGTCGGATGCATGAAGGCTTGCCTTGGGGAGACTCCCCGGTTGATTTTGAAGATGACGACCAGCCGGGCATTGGATGGGCGGCATTGGCCATCTATGGCGCGTCAGCAATGCTGCTCTTTCTCAACGCCCACGCCATCCTGAACTGGGCTAATCAGCTAGAATTAACCGACACAACAGCGCCCATCGTCGTTACTGCTGAAAATTGGTATGCGCAGACGGGGCAGTTTGGCCTCAATCAGATTGTCGATAGCGTCAAAGCGGTGGCACAAGAGGCCCGCGCGGCCGACTGGCCTTTCAGCGACGCAAAGGCGCCCACCCAAGCTGCGCAAGGCGGATAACCGCCCGCCGCAGGGACTGGACATCAACCCAAGCCATCCACATAATCCCTCCGTCCCTCGAACTGGGCAAGAAGAGAGAGGCTCTGCATGACGGATCGCGCGCTTACCCCGATCGATGTCAGCGACTTGGCGCTGTATACCGAAGACCGCTGGCGCGCGCCCTTTGCTCAATTACGGGCCTCCATGCCGGTCAGCTGGCGCAACGACAGCCCTTATGGCGGCTATTGGTCGGTCGTGACGCATGGCCTTGTGACCGAAGTTGAGCTGCACCCCGAAATTTTTTCATCCAGCTGGGCCAATGGCAACATTACCATTGCCGACCCGGCGCCGGAATCAAACCTTCAAAACTTCATCGCACAAGACCCGCCCCTCCACACGGCGCAGCGCAAGGTCATCACGCCCGCCTTTGGCCCCAGCCAGATTGTCAAACTGGACACCCAAGTTCGCGACCGCACCCGCGCTTTGCTTGATGCCTTACCCAAGGGCGAGACCTTTGACTGGGTGGAGCAGGTGTCCATCCCGCTGACCATCGGGATGTTGTGCATCCTCTTTGATATGCCGTGGGAACAACGTCACGACATCAAGCGCTGGTCCGACTGGGCGAGCAATGTCGGCCCGGACACCCGCACCGATGAGTATCGAGCCGCCTTCATGGCGCAGATGATGGAAATGCTGGAACGCTTTGATGGCTTTATGGAAGCGCGACGCGCCCTGCCCCCCAGCGACGATCTGTTGAGCCGGATGGTCCATTCCGACGCAATGGGGAATATGACGCCGATTGAGCGGCTGTCCAACATTGCGCTTCTGATCGTCGGCGGCAATGACACCACCCGCAATTCCATGAGCGCGCTTGTGGAAGCCTTTGATCAATTTCCTGACGAACTTGAAAAGCTGCGCGCGACGCCCAGCCTCTCCGCCAATGCCGCGCAGGAAATCATCCGCTGGCAATCCCCCGTCACCCATATGCGGCGCACGGCCGTTGTGGATACCGAATTGGGCGGACAAAAAATCGCCAAGGGCGACAAGGTGGTGATGTGGTATATCTCCGCCAATCGCGACGAGGCGGTCTTTACGGATGCTGACCGCTTTGATGTCAGCCGCGATAATGCCCGGCGGCACATTGCCTTTGGCCATGGCATCCACCGCTGCGTAGGCGCGCGGCTGGCCGAAATTCAGGTCGGTACATTGATCGAGGAAATCATCGAACGGCGGATCCGGATTGCCCCGCAAGCCGCGCCAACCCGGCTGGCAAGCCCCTTCCTTCATGGCTTTACGGCGATGCCAGTCCAGATCATTCAGGACTGACCCGACCACGCCGCAAGCGGCGCTGGCCGGGTCTTCAGATCAGTCCTTTTCGCTCACATAATAGCGACTATACCATTGGCGGAACTGGGGGATCGGCCCATCACCATCACAGATGATGGGATTGGCTTCAAACTTCATCCGATCCCAGATCACCTTATCCTGATCCAGCTGCTTGCAAATGTCACGGATCAACGCCTTGGCAAGGCCCGCCCCCTGCCCTTCGGCCTGCGTCTTGGGTTGGGTAAAGCAATAGCGCACCCGCAATACATCTTCCTCAACTGGTGCCAAACTGGCGACCAGAAGCGTTTCCGAAATGCCGGTAAAGCGCGTCCAGCTTTGGCCCGGACCCATGGTATCATAGCTAATCAGGCCATCAACCATGCCGGAAGGCGTGCCCATTTGCGCCTTCACATCGGCACCACGACCCCAGTCGCCCCAGCGCAATTCAGCCGCGGGCACATTGGCCGTGCCGTGGATATATTTGAAATGGGCAACATCGACGCCGTTTTCAGCCATATTCTGAATCGACCCATAGACCGTCCATTCATGGATTTCATAAGGCGTCCAATTGGGATCTGACGCTTCGGGGTGGTGCACAACCTCCCACATCGGCGCTTCGTCCTTGGGATGATACCATAGCCAGATCCAGCCATTGGCCTCTGTCACGTGCCAGGTGCGCGTGCATTTGCGCTTCACCTGCGGCGGGATGGCCTTGGCGTAGGGGATGTCCTTCACCACACCTTCTTCGCCATCATAGCGCCACGCATGGAACGGGCATTCTAGCAAATTGCCATGGACCTTGCCGCCCACGCCCATATGCGCGCCCAGATGCTTGCAATAGGCATCCATCACGCGGACCTTGCCATCCTCGCCCCGCCAGATCGCCAGATCGCGCGCGAAATAGCGGATTGGCTTCACCTCACCCGACTTTACAAATCCGGACAGCTCAATCGGAAACCAGCCAAAAGGAAAGCCGATATCCAGATTGCGTTCGGCCACCGAGGCACGTTGCTCAACCGGCGCCAACCGCCATTCAACCAAGGCATCGCCGCGCAATTTTTCCAGCAATTGCCAGACGGCCACCGGCGGCGTGCGGGCGTCTGTTGCCTGGGCGTCTACCACATTCGTCATTTCAACCCTCCTTAGGCAGCCTTGGCGCCGGGGCGCCGATCAAAAGTGACATGGACGCCGTTGACGCGGGTATGAAACTCACCAGCGCGCGACCGGGGGTTATAGAATTGGCGATACCAGATGCGCTCCTTATGGAACGGCCCATCATCCGGCACCTGCATGATCGACAAAGCGGGTTGCTTGAACTTCCACAGCTCAAAATCCTGCGCAAAGGCATCCAGCGCGGTATCTTGATAGGAGCGCGCCATTGAAATTTCGGCATCGGTCGGTTCCGTGGTCGACACCTTGACCATCAACGCATACCAGACGCGCACTTCCCCATCTTCAACCGGGGTGTGGCAGATCATGATGACGGACGGAAACTGGCCTTCCATCCGCGACAGCAAAATGCCCGGCCCGGTATACCAAGTATCGGTTTCCAGCACCGAACTGCCTTCGATCAGCGTGCGGTGCCCGGCCCCGAACCGCTGCATGATGACGTGATCCCGAAATTCATTTTCAAAATACAACACATCGCGACTGCCATGGACGGGCACGAAATGCGCATAGTCCGCCATGTTATCGACAATTTCTTGCGGGTGGATCGGCAAAGTGCCCAAGGGATCGATCCGCCAGCGAACCCAGCCTGTGCTATCCCATTCCGCAAATTCTGGCAGGTCATAATCGGGCTTGCCGCCCTCAGCGTCGTGCCACATCCAGATGCAGCCCGCCTTTTCCTGCACGGGAAAGCTTTTGATGCAGGCCGCCTTGGGCACGCCATGCGTTGAATAGGGAATATCGTCGCATTGCCCTTCCGGCGTGAAGCGCCAGCCATGGCCGGGGCAGCGAATGGAATCCCCTTCTACCTGATCGCCATCCTTGACGATGTAGGACGTCGTGTTGCGGGCAATATGCACGCGCATATGCGGGCAATAGGCCTCCAGCACCACAGGGCGGCCGCTTTTGCCGCGATAGATAATCAGGTCTTGCCCGAAATAGCGGATGGGCTGCGGCGTCTGGGTCACCTCTGCCGCGTCTGCGATCATGAACCAGCCGCGCGGGAAATCAAATTCGCCCAGGCCATATTCCTTGGATGTTGCCATGTCCCTCTCCTTCTTGGCGCTGGCTTAGATAAACGTATCGGTATTGGGGTTGCCGAGCATGAAGCCGCCGAAATTGCGCGCGACCTTGAACGGATTGTTCGCAATATGCGTGCGGCCGGTATGGATATCGACAAAGGTGCGCACCAATGGGCTGGCGCGATAGGTGCCCTGCGCCCCGCAGCTGTAAAACAGGCGCGAGATCAGCCCGGCACAGCGATCCAGAATTTGGGCCGATTGAAACCGGAACAGCAAACGCTGCTCCAGATCAAAGGCCTCGCCCGAACGGGCTTGCCCCATCAACACGCCAAAATTGCGGTTGAGCGTGGTCTTCATCTCATCAATGGCAGCGGCTGTTTCC
>JAHEGQ010000054.1 GCA_024645025.1 Sphingomonadaceae bacterium | reverse complement strand
CGCCTGTCTGCTGTTTTGACCGGGGGTGTCCGGATTGCGGCAGAAAAGGCGCTGACGATCACCCAAGGCGCGTTCTCCTTTGTCGTTAGCTTGGGCATCATGTTGTACCTGACCTATTTCTTACTTCGCGATGGCGGCGATATCGTCCGCAAGATCAGCGCTCGGATGCCCATGAACGCGGGCAAGCGTCGTGCGCTGTTCGAGAAGTTCATCACGGTGGTTCGGGCCACAATCAAAGGCAGCATTGTTGTTGCGATTGTCCAGGGCATTTTGGGCGGCCTTGCCTTTTACCTGCTTGATATTCGCGCGCCGCTGCTGTGGGGCGTGGTGATGGGGCTGCTGTCGCTGGTGCCCGCCATCGGCACAGGGCTGGTTTGGGCGCCGGTTGCTATCTTCCTGTTGGCGACGGGCGACACGGGACGCGGTTTGACGCTTTTGGCGCTTGGCTTTTTCGTGATCTCGATGATCGACAATGTGCTGCGGCCCATCCTTGTGGGCAAGGACACGCAGATGCCGGATTATGTGGTGTTGATCGCGACGCTGGGTGGCCTGGCCCTATTGGGCATGAACGGCATCATCATCGGCCCCGTTATCGCCGCCATGTTCATCGCGGCGTGGGATATCTACGCCGACGACAAAGATGCCGCGACTACAGGAAAATCCTGAAAGGGTGGGATAAATCCCGACTTACAGCGTGTTGAGCCGCGCCTTGGCGGCCAGATATTCGCGCTCCAGACGGTCCACCCGATCCGCAACCGATTCCACCGCCTTGACCGCGCCAATGCCCTGACCCGATCCCCAAATATCGCGCCATGCCTTGGCTTCGGTGTTGCCGCCGGATCCAAAGTTCATCGTCGAAATATCGCCCTTGGGCAGATTGTCGGGATCAAGCCCGGCATTCTCAATCGACTTGCGCAGATAATTGCCATGCACACCTGTAAACAGGTCTGAATAGACGATGTCCGCCGCGGAGCCTTCGACAATGCCCTGCTTATAGTCCTCATCGGCACGGGCTTCGAAGGTCGCGATCCAAGGGGAGCCAATATAAGCAAAGTCCGCGCCCATGGCCTGTGCGCCCAAGACAGACGCGCCACTCGCGATGGAGCCCGACAGCGCGACCGGGCCTTCAAACCACTCTCGGATTTCCTGGACAAGGGCGAAAGGCGATTGGCGGCCGGCATGGCCGCCAGCGCCTGCCGCAACCGGGATCAGGCCCGTTGCACCCTTTTCAATCGCCTTGCGGGCAAAGCGATCATCAATAACGTCGTGCAGCGTAATGCCGCCCCATCCCTTGACCGCGCCGTTCAAATCTTCGCGTGCGCCCAGCGACGTGATGACGATGGGCACCTGCCATTTTTCGCAGGTCACCATGTCCTCTTCCCAACGATTATTGGACTTGTGGACGATCTGGTTGACCGCAAAGGGCGCTGCCGGGCGATCCGGGTTGTCGCGGTTCCAAGCCGCCAGCTCTTCGGTGATCTGGTGAATCCATTCATCCAGCATGGCTTGAGGACGCGCGTTGAGCGCCGGGAAGGAGCCAACAATGCCCGCCTTGCACTGGGCAATCACAAGTTCAGGCCCTGAAATGATGAACAGGGGCGATGCGATGACGGGAAGGCGGAGGCGATCAAAAATAGCAGGTCGTGTCATAGACCGGGTTTTTTGCCGAAACGGAACCCGCTGTCCAGCATAACCTTACGTTTACGTTAGCGGGATTGTTTTTCGGCGCGCAGCTTATCCCAATAGGCCAGTCGTTCGCGCACCTTAGCCTCAAAGCCTCGCGGGGAGGGGGCGTAAAAGGCCTGTGGCGTCATGGCATCGGGCCAATAATTGTCGCCGCTAAACGCATCGTCTTGTTCATGATCATAGGCATAGCCTTTGCCATAGCCCAAATCCTTCATCAGCCGCGTAGGCGCATTCAGGATATTGGCGGGCGGCATCAGCGAGCCTGTATCGCGCGCCGACTTCCAAGCTGCCTTCTGGGCGGCATAGGCGGCGTTCGATTTGGGGGCCGTGGCCAGATACAGGCAGGCTTGAACGATTGCCAGCTCCCCTTCCGGGCTGCCCAGAAAATCATAAGCGTCCTTGGCAGCCAAACATTGGACCAATGCCTGCGGATCAGCCAGCCCCACATCCTCGCTGGCAAAGCGCACCAGACGCCGCAAAAGGTAGAGGGGTTCTTCGCCTGCCACCAGCATTCGGGCAAGATAATAGAGCGCGGCCTGAGGGTCTGATCCGCGCAGGCTTTTGTGGAGCGCCGAGATCAGGTTGTAATGGCCTTCCTGATCCTTGTCATAAACCGGCATCCGGCGGTGGAGCAGGTCTGCTAGCGCCTTGGGGTCCAGTGGCGCGTCAATCTTGACCGAAAACAGGGTTTCGGCCTGATTGAGCAGAAAGCGGCCATCGCCATCGGCCGAGGCGATGAGGGCCGATCGCGCATCCTGCGTCAGGGGGAGCGGTCGGTCCATAAGGGCTTCTGCGCGGGCCAGAAGCGTTTCCAGCGCGCCGGCATCCAGCCTGTGGAGCACAAGCACCTGCGCCCGGCTGAGGACGGCGGCGTTCAATTCAAAACTAGGGTTTTCCGTGGTTGCCCCCACCAGCGTCACCGTGCCCTTTTCGACAAAGGGCAAAAAACTGTCTTGCTGGGCGCGGTTGAAGCGGTGAATCTCATCCACAAACAGCAATGTGCCCTGCCCGGTCCGGGCATGATCTTCCGCTTCGGCAAAGGCCTTCTTCAAATCCGCAACGCCTGAAAAGACTGCTGAGAGCGGCGCAAAGCGCAGGCCCACCGCATCCGCCAGCAACCGTGCCGTTGTGGTCTTGCCTGTCCCCGGTGGTCCCCACAAGATCATCGAGGCCAGCTTGCCCGCCGCCAACATCCGCCCAATGGCGCCATTGGGGCCGGTGAGATGTTCCTGCCCGACAATCTCGGATATATGGGTTGGGCGCAGCCGTTCTGCCAAGGGGGCAGGCGGCGGCTCGCCGGCAAACAGATCAGCCATGCGATGCCGTTGGTCGCCCAGCCAGCCGCCGATACTGATCCAGCACGGCTTGATTGACCGCGTCCCAATCATAGGCACTGCTTGCATTGGCCCCGGCAACGCCATGGGCCATTCGCAGGTCTTTATGGGTACAATAATCGGCCAGAGCATCCGCGAAGCCGGAAACCGATCCAGGGCGGACAAGGCGTCCAGTCTCGCCATCCAGTACGATGCTCTCACTCCCGGTTGCGCGGGCAGCGACAACGGGAATGCCGCACGCCATCGTTTCAAGCGTCACATTGCCAAAGGCTTCGGTCACTGACGGGTTGAACAACATATCCATCGACGCAACAGCGCGGCCCAAGTCTGTGCCCGTTTGGAACCCAATGAAGCGCGCATCAGGCAAGCGCCTTTGAAACCAATCATGCGCTGGCCCTTCGCCGATAACCATAACCCGATGGGCAACACCGCGGGCTTTGAGCGTGTCGATCGTGTCGGAAAAGACATCCAGTCCCTTTTCCATCACCAGACGCCCCAAAAAACCGATAACCGGCTCTGCATCGCCAAAGCCAAGATCGCGCCGCCACGCCAGATCGCGCTGACCGGGATTGAAGATGCTGGTGTCAATGCCGCGCGTCCAGATACCGATATTATAGCTCATCCGCTGTTCGCGGAGCACCTGCGCCATCGATTCAGATGGGGCGACGACAGCGTCGCAGCGCCGGTAAAAACGGCGCAAGACTGCTTCGACCGCGGGTTCCATAAAGGCGAGGCCGTAATAGCGCGGGTAAGTTTCAAATCGCGTGTGCATCGATGCCAGCACCGGAATGCCGCGCTTGCGGGCCCAAGAGACCGCTCGATGGCCCAGAACATCTGGGGCAGAAACATGGACGATGTCTGGCTGGAACCGCGCCAAATCGCGCCGCGCAGCCCCGGTCAAGCCGCGCGCTAGCCGATATTCGCCCCGACCAAAGGGGATCGGCAGCGAGGCCACACTGACCAGATCACCCGTTGCTGGGAAATCCGGCGTGTCGGTCGTGGGCGAATAGATTCTGACCTCTGCGCCCTGACGCAGCAGATAACCCACCAGCCGGTTCAGCGCCTGATTCGCGCCGTCGCGGACATAGTTATAATTGCCGCTAAACAGGGCAATGCGGAGCGCAGAGGATGTCATAGCGGCCCCATTAGCCCAAAGGTCACGTAAACGAAAGTTCTGCCCAGACCGGCAGATGATCGGAGGCGCGTCGCGCCTTAAGGCTGTGATGCGTTCCAGCTGCTAAGATTTGGAGGCCCTCGCTGGCAAAGATGCGGTCCAGACGGGCAACGGGCCGCTGGCTGTGATAGCTGGGGCCCGTATGGGCATCATGATGATGGCCAATAAATTCACCTAGGCAACCGCCCTTGCGCGACCATTCATTCAGGTCGCCCATAAGGATGGACGGCAAGTGTGGCCGCCGCCGCTCCATTTCTGCCAAAACGGCACGCACTTGTTGTCGCCGCATCAACCCAGACAGGTCCAGATGCATTCCGACAACCCGAATGGCATGATCGCCAATGGCAATATCTGTGAGCACAGCGCCGCGCGGTTCCAGCTTTGGCAAATGCACAACGTCATGGTCCAACACTTTGAAATCCCGGCGGATTAAAATGGCGTTGCCGTGATGGCCGATGGAATCGGGCCGGGTTTCAAAGGGCACAGTCCGATAATCGCTTCGGGTCGCGATAAGGTCTAAGGGAAGGGCGGCATGGCGCTTGCCAAAGCGGCGATCCGCTTCCTGCAAGGCGATAATGTCGGCATCCACCTCTGCCAGCACATCCAGAATACGCTCTGGCCGCCGCAACCGGTCGGTGCCAATGCCTTTGCGGATATTGTAGCTGGCAACCTTCAGCATCAGCGGGGCCTAGCGCTTTCGCTGAAAGCGGCCAAGGCGTAAAAAGAACAGCGCCGTTCAGGATCGAAGCAGCCGGCTTCTAAAAATGTCGCTGCCATCGCCTTGACAGCCCTTGGGTCGTCCCTTAGAGGCCGCCTCCTCACGCTAGTTCGCGGGTGTAGCTCAGTTGGTTAGAGCGCCGGCCTGTCACGCCGGAGGTCGCGGGTTCGAGCCCCGTCACTCGCGCCACTTCCCCTTGGGAAGATGGCAGAAATTCAGCGAAATTTTCCGGTTTCCATCCAGCGAAGCACTGGCTTGAGCGGGTAAATCCAAATAATTCCGGCGATCAGATAGAAAACCGCCTGAACCAAAACAGGCCAAGCGCCAACCAGCCCTGACAGGCTTGCAACAGCGACGGCCCAAGCGGCCATATAGGCCAAAATACCCAGCGTTCCTGCGGGCTTGCGCCAACTAGGCTGTTCAATCTCTTTCATGGCGCGATCCTGCTATTTGGAAAAACCATCCATTCCCGTTCCGTCAGCATGGCGTCAAGCGGCATATCCCATGGATCGGCGGGCAAGGCGTCAAAGGCTTGCGCCGACCAAGCAAGGCCGATCCGAAATGCTTGGGGGATCAGAGCCAAGGCCCGGTCATAATGGCCCGCTCCTTGGCCCAACCGATTGCCAGAGGCATCAAAGCCCAGCATGGGGAGTAAGATAACATCGGGCGTGACAACCGGTGCATCAGGTTTTGGTTGAGAAAATTTGGCATCCGATAGGTCAAGCGGGGCGCCCGGCACCCATTGTCGAAAGACCATTTTCGGGCCAGCGCCGTCAATCCAAGGCAAAGCCAAGGAAAAACCTAGGTCGTGAAGCCGCGTCAAAAGACGCGAGGGGTCTGCTTCGCTGTGCATCGCGGCATAGCCTGCCACGCACGCCCCGGGCGGCAGGCAGTGGAGCAAGCTATCCACCGCCGCGCCATGTGCCGGGAAAACGGCATCGCCGCGATCTGCGACAAAGGTGCGCCGAGATTGCCGGGCAAGGGTGCGCAGCGCGGCCTTGGTCATGCCGAAAAGGGGTTGGCGGAGCCGCCATGGCCGTTTGCCGGAATATCCTCTGACGCCAAGTACGTCAGGTGGGGACCATATGCGTCAGGCCAGGGCCTGGGCAGGGACAGCCCCCATGGATGTGGAATCGCCTCAGGGATAATCGCATCAGCGCGCACCGGGCAGCGTCCGCCAAGACCCATATAGGCGCCTTAGCCCCGCATCTCAAGGCGCTGCGCAATGCTTTCCAGCCGCGCCGCGATATCTTCTAAAAGCTCTGCCTCGTCGTCCACAGGTGCAGCAGGCACCGGCGGTGATGGGGCGGGCGCCGCGCCGCCCGATTTGCGGGCTTCATCCAGTTCATCGGCCAAGAGCAGCGCTGCAAACAACAATTGGCGCGCCTCGCTGACCCCGCCAACCGTCCGGCGCGCGTCGCTGGCTTTGGCATCAACCATCATGGCCAGCGCCGTCAAACGGCCCTCTTCGCCGTCGCGACAAGCAAGGGTGTAGCTGTTGCCGCCAATCGTCAAATCGACCTTTGCCATCAGCCACGCCCTGCGTTGGCGGCGCGGGCGATGACGGTTTCCAGCGCCCCTAAGGCCAGCGCCGCTTCTTCCTTCAGCTTGGCATGGCGCGCGGAAAGGGCGGCCAGCTCTGCTGTTGCACCGGCATCTTCTGACGGCGGAAGTGGGCGATCGCACAGCGATTCAAGTTGCGTCATCGCGGCAGCAATGCGTGCCAAGGCTGTGGACTTGCGTTCATTCGACATGGGATAAGATTACCATGCATCGATCGCTCCGCAAGCAAAATGCCGCCCCTTCGGTTGACCATCTGCCATGGGGGGGACAATAGGACGGCGACTTCGCGCACGCGAGTCGCGTTTCCCCGGTGGCCAGCCAGAAGGATCGTCATGACTGTTGAACAACAGCAACTCGCCAACGCCATCCGCGCGTTGTCGATGGATGCGGTGCAAGCGGCCAATTCTGGCCACC
>JAHEGQ010000050.1 GCA_024645025.1 Sphingomonadaceae bacterium | reverse complement strand
GGGCCCCTTTTACTGCCCAGCGGATCAGGGGATTTATCTGGATACCGATTTCTACGCGGAGTTATCGCAACGCTTTGGGGCGTCCGGCGATTTTGCGCAGGCCTATGTCATCGCGCATGAGGTTGGCCATCACATCCAATATCTAACCGGTATTGCCGATCAGGTCCGCCGCTATCAGGAACGCGCGTCGCCGGCCGATGGCAACAAGCTGCAGGTCGCCATGGAATTGCAGGCAGATTGCTATGCCGGTGTTTGGGCCGCGCGCAACAAGGATCGTATGGAGCCCGGCGATATCGAAGAAGGGCTGCGTGCCGCGCACCAAATTGGGGATGATGTGTTGCAGCAACAGGCCCAAGGCCGGGTGGTGCCCGAAAGCTTTACCCATGGATCGGCCAAGGATCGCATGGCGTGGCTGAAGCGGGGCCTCGACACCGGGGATCCCGATAAATGTGACCCGTTTCTGACGGTGCGGCTGGAAAGATAAGGACACGCGATGCGTATCGGAATTGTGGCGCCGTCTTGTCGGCTGGAAGAATCGGTTGCCGCACAGCTGTCATCCGTTGTGGGCGCTGCCTATGGCGCTGACGCGCCAGAGCTAGTCATTCACCCGCAATGTTTTTTGAGCGCGGGCCATTTTGCTGGGCCAGATTCCGCGCGGGCCGATGCCTTTGTCGAACTTGCCAATGATCCCGATATAGACGCCATCTGGCTTGCCCGCGGCGGCTATGGCGCGTGTCGGATGGTGGATTTGGCGCTGCCGCGCCTGACGTCCGTGGCGGGGGATAAAGCATATCTGGGATATAGCGATGCGGGGTTTCTGCTGGCGGGCCTCTACGCCCGGGGCATTGGTCGCGTGGCCCATGGCCCGATGCCAAGCGATTTAAAGCGCGCGGGGGGTGACATCGCGGTGCTGCGTAGCCTGTCTTGGCTGCTCAATCCCACCAAGCCCGAAGGCGCTGCCAAACAGGCCGCGTTTAACCTGACCGTGCTCAGCCAATTGCTAGGCACGCCGTTACAACCGGATCTGACGGGCCATGTGCTGATGATCGAGGATGTCGGGGAATATATGTATCGGCTGGACCGCAGCCTCTTCCATGTCACCAGCAATCCCGGCATCCGGCAGGTGGCCGGGCTGATGCTGGGGCGGTGCAGCGATATCCCGGAAAATGACCCGGATTTTGTCCTGACGGAAGAAGAGGTTGCTCGGCACTGGTGCGGCCATGCGGGCATCGCCTATCTGGGCCGGGCCAATATTGGCCATGATGCCGATAATCAGGTCGTGCCCTTTGGGTGACATTTTGGCGCGTCACTGCCAGCACAGCGAAGCGATCTAGCGTTACCGTCCGGGCTTATTTCCCCCGCAGATCCGTCCCTCGACAGGCTCGGGATAAACGAAAAAGGGGTGGCGGACTATGTGCCCGCCACCCCCTTAACTTAGCGTGTCCAAGCTTAGCGGAATTTTACCGCGATATAGCGCGGCGGCGCATTGCCGCGCTGGACATACAGCAGCACATTATTGCGCCCAGAGCGCTTGGCGTCACCTGCAATGCGGCCCAAATCGGCGGCATTGACCGTTGGCTGCTGGTTGGCCGACAGGATGATGTCACCCCGGCGCAGACCCTTGGCGGCAGCGTCGCCCGACGGATCAACCGACGCAATCACAATGCCGCGCGGCACCCCGGTCAGGCCCAATTGGCGGGCAATGTCGGGGGTGATGTTCTGCACCGCAATCCCCAGCGATTCACGGGTGGCGTTCTGAGCCGTTTCTTCATCCTCCGGCTCCAGACCCTGATCCCCATCGGCCAGCGTCGCCAGCTTGTCTTCAGACGGGCGTTCGCCCAGAACAGCGGTGAAGGTCAGGCGCTTGCCAGCGCGGATCACCTCAATCGGCACACGAGCCCCCACAGGCTGGTTGGCGATCAGGTAGGACAAGGTCTGGTCCGGCGTTACATCACGCCCGGCAACGCGCACAACAACGTCCCCTTCGCGGATGCCTGCCTTGGCCGCGGCTTCATTGGGTTCAACGCGCGCGATCAGTTCGCCCTGGTTCTTGGGCAGGCCCAGCGCATCGGCCGCGCCTTCATCCAATGGTTGAATGCCCACGCCCAGATAGCCACGCTTCACCTTGCCGCCGGATTTCAGCGTCTCGATAATGGGCGCCGCCACTTCGGAGGGAATGGCAAAACCGATGCCGACATTGCCGCCGGTGGGCGAGAAAATCGCCGTATTGATGCCAATGACATTGCCATTCATGTCAAACATCGGGCCACCAGAATTGCCCTGATTGATGGAGGCGTCGGTCTGAATATAGCGGTCTGACGGGCCAGACCCGATATTGCGGTGAAGCGCGGAAACAATCCCGGCGGTCACCGTGCCGCCCAGACCATAGGGGTTGCCAATCGCGACCACCCAGTCGCCAACCCGCGTGCTCGAACTGTCGCCAAACTTCACATAAGGCAGGTTCTTGCCTTCAATTTTCAGCACCGCAAGGTCAGAGGCCGCGTCGCGTCCGACCAGCTTGGCCGGGTATTCCGAACGGTCGGGGAAGGTGACGGTGATGGAGCTAACGGCCGCGCCGCGCTGGCCGGGCGACACCACATGGTTGTTGGTCACGATATAGCCATCAGGCGATACCAGAAAACCAGACCCCAGCGATTGCGCTTCGCGGGTAACGGGACGACCGTCATTGCCGCCAAAAAAGCCTTCAAAGGGCGTTCCTGCAAAGGGGTTCGGATTGGATACCGGCACCTTTTGCCGCGTGGAAATGTTTACCACGGCCGGTTGGAGACGGGCTGCCAGATCGGCAAAGCTCATCGGGGCACCCGGTCGCGGTGCGGTGGCCGCAGCCAGCGTGCCGGGCTCGTTTTGGGCTTGTTGAGACGCAGCGGGCGCCTGCAAGGCAAGCGTGGCCGTCGTTCCGCCCAAGAGCAGCGCCGCAGTCAGGGCATAAGCATATCGCACGTGGGAATTCCTCCTATATTGGTCGCACTGTCACATCCCGCTTTTGGGAATGCCCCGCCGGGTCTGAACCGAAATTGAACAGCCCGGCATGATTTGGGGTGCGTTTACTTTTTGCCTCTAAACTCGCGCAGATAGTCATTGCCCGGCGCAAGGATGATGGAGGTGGAGCCTTCTGGCTTGGACCCATCAACACCAAATGTCGTCCGATAAGACTGCATGGCGCGGTAAAAATCATAAAAGCCAGGGTCCTTGCCAAAGGAGGCGGAATAGATCTTTGCGGCTTCTGCATCTGCTTCCGCGCGGATGATCTGGGCCTGTTTCCACCCTTCGGCGCGCTTGGTTGCCGCTTCCTGCTGGCGCGCGGTCCGCATCCGCTGGAAAGCGGATTCAAGCGTGGCACCCTTTGGCAAATCGGCGCGCTTGATCCGCACGTCGATAATTTCGGCCCCATATTGGTGTGCCTCGCGGTTCAAGCCGTTGCGAATGTTGAGCATCACCTTGCCGCGTTCCGGGCTCAGCAAAATCGCGAATGGTTCTTTCCCCAATTCATTGCGCAAGGCAGAGCCCAACAGCGGCCGCAGCGCATCATTCAGACGCTCTTCGGTGCGGGCGGTCTTGTACATCTTCAGCGGGTCAACGATCCGATACCGGGCAAAGGCATCCACCTGCAGGCGCAACTGGTCGGTCGACAAAACTTCCTGTTCGTCCATGTCGATCGACTGGACGCGCTTGTCGAGCCACTGGATTTTTTCAGCAAAGGGAATGCGCACGATCAGGCCTGCGCCCGTGCCGCCAAATTGCTCGCCCTTTTGATAGGCGTTGATAATCCGAACGGGTTCCCCAAAGCGAACCACCACGCCTTGCCGGGTTTCCGGCACGAAAGAAACGGTTGCGCTGAACAGTATAACGGCAGCCAGCGCCATGAAGATAAGCCCAGCGGGCGTGCGCACAAGCCGGCCCATCAGCGGCCTCCCGGCGCGGTAACGGTTGTTTCAGGATCAGCCGCCTTTCGCGTCCCCGGCGGCACCGCCACATAGGGCATGACGTTGGGCGTTTCGATGATCGTCTTGTCGAGCTTGCTCAAGACCTGTTCCATGGTTTCATAATACATTCGGCGGCGCGTCACGGTGGGTGACAGCTTGTACTGGACATAGACCTTGTCAAAGGCCTGCGCCTCACCCAACGCGCGCTGGGTGACTTGCTGGGAATAGGTATTTGCCTGATTGATCATGGATTGCGCTTCCTGCTGAGCAGCGGTCACATCCTTAAAGGCATCCATGACGGCGGCCGGCGGATCGGCCCGCTTGATCGCGACACCTTCGATCCGGATGCCCGAGCGATAGGCCGACAGAATGGCGCGCATCCGCCGTTCCACATCCGCCTCAATCAGGCCGCGCTTGGCCCCAATGGCCCCCGTCAGGTCAACGCGGGACACAGAGGCGCGCATCGCGCTTTCCGCGACTTCGCGGATCGTCTCTTCCGGGTCCGTCAATTGGAACCGAAACAACTCCGGGTCAGCAATCGACCAGCGCACCGAATAATCCAGATCGATGATATTCTGATCGCCCGTCAGCACAAAATTTTCACCGCTGCCGGAATTGGGAATGTCGATGGTGCGGATTTCGGCGACGTTCAGCTTGGTCACGCGTTCAATCGGGGCCGGAAGCGTCAGGCCAATGCCCGATTCCAGCGTGCGGGAATAGGCGCCAAAGGTCGTCACGATGCCGCGCTCTTGCGGCGCGATGGAATGGACGCTCGTCAGCAGCACCCAAAGGCCCAAAACGATACCACCGCCCAGCCGGATCATCGGCCATGGGGCACCGCCATCACCATTGCCACCAAAGCGACCGGCAAGGCGCTGCAATAAGGCGTCCAGCGCAGACGGGCGGCGCGGGTTGCCGCCGCCAGGCGGGGCAGACCAAGGGTTGCGCGGGCCATTTCCGCCCGAGCCGCCGCCCTGAGACCCCCCGCTACCGCGATTGCCCCAAGGGCCCCCTGTGTCGGTCAACAGCGCGATTGCCCGCGCTTTCCATCCTGTTTGTGCGCTCATGACCCACCATATAGGATGCCGATTTCACGAAAAACAGTGGCGCAGATCGATTCTCCTCTTAAATCGCCCTTATGGCTGACCTTGAGACATTGAAATCGGCGCTAGACGCCATTGCCGACCCCGCCGGAACAGGCGGGCTCCTCTCCTCTGGACGCGCCACCGCACCGCGGCTGGCCGATGGCGTGGCAGGGATTATTCTGGACGTAACGGGCTTGTCGCAAGCCCAGCGCCAAGCCTTGAATGCCGAGGTTGAAGCGCAGTTGAAGCAGTTGCCCGGCGTGGCCGAGGTGCGCATCGCGATGACCAGCGAAAAGCGGGTCCGCCCGATCATCGCGATTGCCAGCGGCAAGGGCGGCGTTGGTAAATCGACGCTATCGACCAACCTTGCGGTCGCGCTGGGGCGGCAGGGTTTTCGCCCCGGCCTTGTGGATGCCGATATTTACGGCCCGTCCCAACCGCTGTTGACGGGCAGCGAGGACAAAAAGCCGGAAGCCGAAGGGCAAAAGCTGATCGCGGTTGAAACGCCTATTGGCGTGCCGCTGTTGTCCATGGGGCATCTGGTGCGGCCGGGGCAGGCAATTGCATGGCGCGGACCCATGGCGGGCAATGCGCTGGGCCAGTTGATCGATGCAGAGTGGGGTCCGGTCGACTTGTTGGTTGCCGATATGCCACCCGGCACCGGCGATGTGCAGCTATCGATGGTGCAAAAGCACAAGCCCGCAGGCGCGGTGATTGTATCGACCCCGCAAGATCTGGCACTGATTGATGCGACCCGCGCGATCGACCTGTTCAACACAGCGGGCGTCCCCATTATCGGGCTGATCGAGAATATGGCGGGCTATGTCTGCCCGCATTGCGGCGAAGTGTCGGACCCCTTTGGGTCAGGCGGTGCTGAAGCAGCAGCCCGGGCCTTGGGCGTAGACTTTTTGGGGCGTATCCCGCTGGATATTGAAATTCGAACATCCTCTGACGCGGGCAAGCCGCCCGCCGCCGGGGAAGGGCCACACGCCCGCGTGTTCGATCAGATTGCTGCCCGTATTGCAGATTGGGTGCGCCAGAAAGGAAGTTGAGATGCCTCTAACCCGCGATGAAGATCTTGCCCAATTGCTGCGGGAAACGCGCACCATCGCGCTGGTCGGGGCGTCGGATCGGATCGACCGGCCGAGCTACAAGGTGATGCAGTTTCTGCTGGGGCAGGGATATCGCATAGTGCCCATCAACCCCGCGCTGGCGGGGCAAGATGTGCTGGGGCAGACAGTCGTCGCCACGTTGGCAGCGGCAGGGCCGGTCGATCTGGTCGACATTTTCCGTAATTCAGAAGCCGCCGGGCCGATTGTAGAGGAAGCAATTGCCATCGGCGCCAAGGCCGTCTGGATGCAATTGGGTGTCATCAACCCCGACGCCGCGCAACGCGCAGAGGCGGCGGGCCTCAAGGTCGTGATGGACCATTGTCCCAAGATTGAAATCGCCCGGTTGGGCGTGGACAAGGTGGGTTGAACCGCGCCTAGCGGACGGAGAGCAATTTCGCCCGCGCGCTCAACCGTTCCACGGCAACGGGGTGCAAGGGCGTGCCCGTGGCCAGCACACCAAAGGCTTCCCCCTTGGTTGAATTGAACCGCAACGGGCGGCCATGCGCATCAGTAACACGTCCGCCCGCTTCTTCTGTCAAAAGTGCGGCGGCCGCGATGTCCCATTCATGGCCCCACCGCAGGGCCGCCACCAGATCAGCTTCGTCGGCGGCCACCATGGCAATGCGCAGGGCGATAGAGTTGGGCTTGTGCACCGTCACCAGATCAAGGTCAGCCTTGGGTAAAATATCGGCGGGCACCCGCGCGCCGGGCAGGTCCGTGCGCTGGCTGGCGGTCAGCCGTTCGCCGTTGCGCCATGCGCCCAGCCCCCGGCCTGCGCGCCAATGTTCTGCCCGCGCCGGGGCATCCAGCACTGCAAGCGTTGCCCGCC
>JAHEGQ010000047.1 GCA_024645025.1 Sphingomonadaceae bacterium | reverse complement strand
TTTCCGGGCGTGGGAATTGCATGGTACTTATCCCGCCATCCTTGACGATGACGTGGTGGGCGAAAGCGCACGCAGCCTTTTTGCCGATGCCAACAAGATGCTGGATACGATCATTGCGGAAAAATGGCTGACGGCGCGCGGCGTGGTTGGCCTGTGGCCCTGCGCGCGCGAAGGGGATGATGTCGTCGTCCATTTGGCGGAAGAAGAACGTCACGTCACGTTCAGCTTCCTGCGTCAGCAAATCCGCAAGAGCCGCGACCGCGCCAATATGTGCCTTGCCGATTTCATCAGCCCGGATGGCGATTGGTTGGGCGGCTTTGCAGTAGGCATCCATGGGATCGATCCGCATATCGCCCGCTTCAAGGCGGCGCATGATGATTATCAGGACATCTTGCTCAAGGCGTTGGCGGATCGCTTTGCAGAGGCGTTTGCCGAACGCCTGCACCAGCACGTCCGCACGACCCTTTGGGGTTATGCGCCGGGTGAACAATGCACCAATGAAGCGCTGATCCGCGAGGAATATCGCGGCATCCGCCCAGCCCCGGGCTATCCGGCCTGTCCAGACCATAGCCTGAAGCCAATTTTGTTCGATCTGTTGCAAGCAGGCGATACAGCCGGTCTGGTCCTGACCGAAAGCTTTGCGATGCTGCCCACAGCCGCCGTTTCGGGCTTTTACTTCGGACACCCGCAAAGCGAATATTTTGGCGTGGCGCGTGTGGGGCAGGACCAGCTGGAGGATTATGCCCAGCGTCGGGGTGTCGATCTGGAAACCGCGACCCGCTGGCTGCGGCCCAATCTGGATTGATCGCCCTTATTTGCGTTGTGGCGGGGGCGGGACGGTGATCTTCACGGTTTCGCCCGAATTGCCGGGAAAGCCGGTAAACATCGCTTCGATCAGATTGGGGACCAGATAGGGCAGATTGTCGTTCAGCGATTGCGCTTTGGCTTTGCCTTCAAAGACCCGCTCTGCGCTATCGGCGCGTTCAATGCGCATATCCAGTTGACTGGTATAGACCGTGTAGCTTTCGACATCGTCGTTGAAGCCGCCGGGGCCAAACAGGAAGGGGTCATAAAAGCCCGGATAATAGCCGTAATAGCTGTAAGGGCGGCCCCAAAAACCAAAGCCACCGCACCATGGATCATAATAGCCCCAGCAGCGATTGAAGCGGGCATTGGGCGCCGTGCGGACCTTTTGCTGACCATGGTCGACATCATAGCCCAGCTTTACGATCAAATTGGGTGCTTCACCCCCCGCCGCCGGGCGGTAACCCAAAGCGGTGAGTTTGCCCGCGACCAATTGGGCATAGCTTGCAAATTCCAGACTGCCGTCGAGCGCCGGATCTGCCGCCTTGACGATAAAGGTCTGGCCTTGAGCGGCGGGCATTTGCTGGAACCGGCTGACGCGCGCCGCAAAGTTTTGGGCACAGCCCGCCAAGCCCATCAAGGCGAGGGGGGCAATAAGACGCAGCAATCGTCCAGCACGCAACATGATTTCAATCCCTTGGTCGACTCACTCCGGGCAAGTCCCGGCAATCTCTAAAGTCTTCCCGAAGGGCTGAACAGAGCTTGAACGGATCAGCGTTGCAGGCCAAGCGCCTGATAGGTGGCCGCCAGCGTCGGCGCGGCCAGCGTCGCGGCCCGTTCTGCGCCTTTGACAAGGATGGCGTCCAAAGCCGTGGTATCGGCGCGTAGATCGTTGAAGCGGGCGCTGATCGGCCCCAGCGTTTCGATCAAGAGCTCGGCCAGTGCTGGTTTGAAGGCGCCGAAGCCCTGCCCACCAAATTGACTGAGCACGGCATCCACCGTTGTTCCCGCCAGCGTGGCATAAATGCCGACAAGGTTTTGTGCCTCAACACGGCCTTCCAGTCCCTCGGCTGAAGACGGCAAGGGTTCCGGGTCGGTTTTGGCCTTCTTCACTTTTTGCAAGATGGTGTCGGCATCGTCGGTCAGGTTGATCCGGCTCATGTCCGAAGGGTCGGATTTGGACATTTTCGCGCTGCCGTCGCGCAGGCTCATGATGCGGGCCGCACCTGATTTCGGAATGATCGGATCGGGCAAGGTGAAGATGGGGGCGTCTTCGCGCGCGAAATCATTATTGAATTTCTGGGCGATGTCGCGCGCCAGTTCCAGATGCTGCTTTTGGTCGTCGCCCACAGGAACATGGGTGGCCTGATACAGCAGCACATCGGCGGCTTGCAGCACCGGATAGGTGAAGAGCGCGATCGACGCGCCTTCGCGGTTCTTGCCCGACTTGTCTTTGAACTGGGTCATCCGGTTCAACCAGCCCATGCGGGCTGTGCCGTTGAGCAGCCATTGCAACTCCGCGTGCGCCGGGACGCGCGCCTGATTGAACAGGATCGACCGATCCGTATCAATGCCGCAGGCCACCAGAGCGGCCGCCATTTCGCGGGTATTGGCTGCCAGTTCCTTGGGGTCGTGCGGCAGGCTGATGGCGTGCAAATCCGCCAGAAAATAGAGGCAATCGCCCTGAATGTCCTGCTGCATCTGAACCCAGTTGCGAATGGCCCCCAGATAATTGCCAAGGTGAAGGCTGCCTGTGGGCTGGATTCCGGAGACGACGCGCATCATGTTCAACTTTCCCTGAATGATGGGTGGCTTAGCCCGGGATGTCGCTGGCCTTGCGGCGCCGCAATAGGGCGAGAAGCGCCGCGCGGTCAAACGCGCCGATCATCCAGCCGAGCCCAAAATAGACGATGCCGCCCGTGCCGATCAGGACGGTAAGGGCGATCATCCGGGCAAAGGTGCTCCCGTTGAACATCGGCCCGATCAGATGGTTGACGCCATAAAGCGTCGCGCCCATCGCGAGTGCGGCCAAAAGTTGCCGAGCAACGCGGCCCGCCACATGGCCTGTAATCGTCAGGTGGCCGCGCTTGTGCAGCGTGACATAGAGCATCACGCAATTGAGCCAAGCCGTCAGCATTAGCGCGGCCGCCAACCCGTAAAGGCCGAACAGGGGCACCAGTGCAAAGTTAAGCGCGATATTGGCAGCAAGGACCCACATCGCGATGCGAAGCGGTGTCTTTGTATCTTCGCGCGCGAAAAAGCCCGGCGTGAAGACCTTGACCAGCACATAAGCCGGCAGACCCAAGGCAATGATGCCGAGCGTTGTGCCGGTCACCACCGCGTCCTCTGGCGTGAAAGCCCCGCCCCGGAACAATGCTGTGACCAGCGGCACCCCGGCGGCGGCGAACGCAACCGCCGCAGGCAGCGTCAGCAGCATGCCAAGTTCAAGTGCTTGGTTCTGGATGGCTTCGGCCTCTTCAGGCTTGCCCTGATCCACAAATTTGCTGATCGCGGGCAAGATAGCCGTTCCCAGTGCGGTGCCGATAATGCCCAAGGGCAATTGGTTCAGCCGGTCCGCATAATTCAGATGCGCCATTGAGCCTTCAGCCAGATAGCTGACGAACTGCGTGTCAATCAGGATGCTGACCTGATAGACACCAGCAGCAAAGGTCGCGGGGATGACGACGCGGAAAAACTGGCGCACGCCCGGCGTCATTTTGGGGCGTCGGATTTTCAGCGAAATACCGGCGCTTTTTGCGGACCATAAGACCAGCGCGAGCTGCGCCACACCGCCGATGACGACCGCAATCGCGATGGCCTGCGCGGTAACGGCCCCGCCATCGCGCACCACCAGAAGCGCGATCAGCATCGCAAGATTCAAAAGTGCAGGGGCAAAGGCGGCCGCCGCAAAGCGGTGCATGGAATTGAGCACGCCTGAATAGAGCGAGACCAGACTGATCAGCATCAAATAGGGGAAGGTCAGCCGCGACAGCCAGACGGTCAGGTCAAATTTTTCAGGCTCTGCCGCATAGCCTGAGGCCAAAAGCCAGACCATGGCGGGCATCGCGATCTGCCCGATGACCGTGAAGATCAGGAGCGCGGGCAGGAAAACAGCCAGCACCTCCTCGGAAAAACGTTTGGCTTCTTCCAGCCCGCCTTCGCCATGAAAACGCTGGCTAAACAGCGGAACGAACCCGGCAGAAAAGGCTCCTTCGCCAAAAAAACGGCGAAAGGTGTTGGGCAGGCGGAAAGCCACGAGGAACGCATCTGCGAACATATTGGCGCCCAAGATGCGCGCCATCACCATTTCGCGGGCAAAGCCAAGCACCCGGCTGACCATGGTCAGGCCGCCGATGGTGCCAATGGCTTTGCCGAGCTTCACGCGCGGATCAACTCAGGCGTTGCCTTCGGCGCCTTCAGCCGCCGCCTGCTGCGCGGCGAGTTCTGCCTGCTCCATAAACAGGGCGCCGAAATCAATGGGGTCCAGCATCAAGGGTGGGAAGCCGCCGTCGCGTACGGCGTCCGCCAAGACGCGACGGGCAAAGGGGAACAGCATCGCCGGGCCTTGGGCCAGCAGGATCGGTGCCATCTGGTCTTCGGGGACGTTGCGGATGCCAAACAGGGCCGCGTAAAGCAGTTCCACTTGGAACGCGATCTTATCCTCAGTCTTGGCAACGACGTTGATTTTCAGAGAGACTTCAAAGACCTCTTCGCCAACCTGTTCGTTTCCGATGTTGAAATTCACGTCGATCTGGGGCTGGCCCTGCCATTGAAAAACCGCCGGGGCGTTTGGATTTTCGAAAGAAAGATCCTTCACATATTGCGAGATGACGCCAACAGCGGGCAGCGTGTCTTGGCCATTTGCAAGCGGTTCGGTTGGAGTATCAGCCATGGATCGGATCGTCCTATTCTCTCTCGAAAGCGCGGCGACTAGCAGGGCCGACAAAAGAGAGCAATGGCGCAGATTTTGAACGGCCCACCGAAAGCACTATTTGAAAGGCAGCGCATGGCACCCTATGTTGCGATACAGAAAGGTAAACGTCGTGGTTGAAACGGTTCTCTTCGCAATGGTTGCTGCATTTCTTGGCCTACGGCTCTTCGCCGTGCTGGGCCGACGCACAGGCCATGAACAAACGCTTGGGAAACCCGCAGAAGAGCCGGTTTCGCCCCCTATCGCCGTGCCTTCAGCAGAGCAGCGGGACATGGTGCCGGTGCGGACTAGCCCGGGTGAGACCTATGATGAGGCGGCGGCTTTGGGGCTGCGGGCGATCGCGCAAGCCGATTCTCGGTTCCACCCAGCGGAGTTCGTCGGCGGGGCAAAAACGGCCTATGGCATGATCCTCGACGCCTTTTGGAAGGGCGACATGGCGTCCGTTGCGCCTTATGTCAGCACCGATGTCCATCGTAGTTTTGAAGATGCAGTCGCTGCGCGGACCGCGGCGGGCGAAGTTCTGGATAACCGTTTGGTGCGCATTGACCGGGCGCGTATTGTCTCAGCCCGGTTAGAGGATCGCGTGGCGCAGATTACGGTTCAGTTCGATGCCGACATTGCGGCGGTGACCCGCGACAAGGACGGCACGGTGATTGCCGGATCGCTGACCGATGCGATCGAAACGCATGACGCGTGGACCTTTGAACGCGACTTGCGCTCTGCCGACCCGAATTGGATTCTGGTCGATACCGACGAAGCGGCCTGATCCATCGACGGCATGCGCCGCGGTGGATCGCTTTGCGTCCTTTTAGCGCTGGCCCTTGCCGGCTGCGCGCCGCGCGCGCTTGCGCCTTTGTCCAAGCCGAACCCGGCAAAGACATCGCTCCACGCACCGGCCAATGCGAGGGCACTGGGGGTCACGCCCGGCCCTGCTCTGGATGACTTGGCGATTGACGCGGCGTCGGCACAAAAGGCGTTGGTCGCGTTTCGTCAGTCATGTGGGGCACTTTTAAAGCGGACGGATCATTCTGGGCTGACGCAGCCAGAGGATTGGCAATCGGCATGCGCTGCCGCTTCGTCGGTTGCCCAAGGATCAGCACTGGCGTTTTTCGAAGATCATTTGGAAGCTGTGCAAGTGGGCGACGGGCGGGCGTTGGCGACAGGCTATTATGAGCCTGAAATTTCCGGATCCCGCACGTTGGCGCCGGGCTATGCGGTCCCAATTTACCGACGACCAAATGATATCATCGAGGCGGATTTGGGCCTGTTTTCGCCCGCGCTCAAAGGCAAGCGGGTCAAGGGCCGGGTGCTGGGCAACAAATTTGTTCCCTATGCCGACCGGGCGGAGATTTCGGCGGGCTGGCTGGCGGGGCGCGGCCTTGAATTGGCTTGGGCGGCGGATCCCATCGAGTTCTTCTTTCTGCAGGTTCAGGGATCAGGCCGTCTTCGATTACCGGACGGCACGGTGATGCGAATTGGCTATGACGGTCAAAATGGGCGCGATTATACCGCCATTGGCAAGGTGATGCAGGACCGGGGGCTGATAGATCCCGGGGCCGCCTCGATGGAGGCCATCATCGCTTGGCTTCGGGCCCATCCGGATCAGGCGCAAGATATTCTCAACATCAATCAGAGCTGGGTCTTCTTCCGGGAATTGACCGGGCCCGGCCCTATTGGCGCGCTGGGCGTGCCAGTCACTGAACGGGCCAGCGCGGCCGTGGACCCGCATTTTGTGACGCTTGGTGCGCCCATTATTCTCAAAACGGATCGCGACATCGCCAATGGTCTGTGGGTTGCCCAAGATACGGGTGGTGCCATCAAGGGCGCGAACCGGTTCGACACCTTTTGGGGTGCGGGTGATGCGGCCCGCCAGACGGCCGGCGGCTTGGTGGCCCGGGGGAAGGCCTATCTCTTGCTGCCCAAGGGAAGTGTGGCACGGTTAAAGGCTGGAGAGGTCCATGCGGACGCGTCGGCTCAGCACTGAAGAGCAAGCGCTTTGGGCGCGCGTGGCGCGCACCGCGCGGCCGCTGCCGGGCAAGCGCATCGATGCGCCGTTGGACGATGCGGCTGCTCTTGTGGTCCCCACGCCGCCGAGCGCGAGCCGGCCAGACCGACGTGCCGTTGCCCCTGCGCGGCCCATCCCGGTTCGGGCTGCCGTTGCAAGCCGCGACACGCTGGACGGCAGTTGGGACAAGCGCATCGCCAAGGGGGATTTGGCCCCCGACATGACCATCGACTTGCATGGCGAAACGCTCGCCACAGCCCACGCCCGG
>JAHEGQ010000046.1 GCA_024645025.1 Sphingomonadaceae bacterium | reverse complement strand
TGCTGCCTTGCTTGCGGCAAAGTTAGGGCCGCTTTCCGTGCATCACTGGGTTAATGACGGGCTGATGGCGCTCTTCTTTTTGCGTGTTGGATTAGAGATCAAGCGCGAAGTGTGCGATGGCCACCTGACCAGTCCGGCAGATCGGCGGCTGCCGGTGATGGCGGCTTTAGCAGGCATGGCGGTGCCGGCACTTGTCTATCTGATGATCTTGGGCGGTGATCCTGCCTTGCGCCGGGGATGGGCCATCCCAGCGGCGACGGATATTGCCTTTGCGATTGGTGTCTTGGCGCTGCTGGGGCGCCGCGTTCCGGCGTCGCTCAAGCTGCTGCTGACGACAATTGCGATCGTGGATGACATGGGGGCCGTCGCCATTATCGCCTTGGGCTATACAGACCATCTGTCCGCGCTCTGGCTGGCAGCCGTCGGGGCGCTATTGCTTGGCATGTGGCTCATGGCCCGCATGGGGGTGCGCGCGCCTTGGGCCTATCTTTTAGGGTTTGCCGCGCTTTGGGCTGCCGTTCTGCAATCGGGTGTTCATGCGACCCTGGCGGGTGTTCTAGCTGCGATGGTTGTGCCGGTGGATACAACCAAAGCGCGGCCGGATGCCGCCCAGTCCCCCTTGCATCGGCTGGAACACGGCCTCAACATCCCTGTTGCGTTTCTGGTGGTGCCAATTTTTGGTTTTGCCAATGCTGGGGTCGCTTTTGGCGGTGTTGATTTCTCCGATCGCTTGCCGCTCGCCATTGCTGGGGGCCTTTTTTTGGGCAAGCAGATCGGTATCTTCGGGGCCATTTGGCTGGCTGTCCGCTTGGGGATGGCACAAAAACCAGCCCATGCCTCTTGGGGGCAGGTTTATGGCATGGCGCTGCTGTGCGGCATCGGCTTTACGATGAGCCTGTTCATTGGAGATCTGGCATTTCGCGATGCGGCGCATGGCGCCAGTGTCCGCATAGGGGTCGTGATTGGATCGCTGATGTCGGCCGTTGTTGGCGCGATGGTTTTTGGCCTTTCCAGACCAAAAAAAGAGGCGGCTTAAAGCCGCCTCTTCCCTAATCCTTGGTCTGACAACGATCAGATCTTGCCGACCATGTCGGGGACCACGTTGAACAGGTCACCGACCAGGCCAATATCCGCCACCTGGAAGATCGGGGCGTCTTCGTCCTTGTTGATCGCGATGATCGTCTTGCTGTCCTTCATGCCCGCCAAGTGCTGGATCGCGCCGGAAATGCCGACGGCAACATAGACTTCCGGCGCAACGATCTTGCCGGTTTGGCCGACCTGGTAGTCGTTGGGCACATAGCCCGCATCGACCGCTGCACGGCTGGCGCCCACAGCGGCACCCAGCTTGTCGGCCAATGGGAAGATGGTCGCCTGAAAGGTTTCCGCATCCTTCAACGCACGGCCACCCGAAACGATGATCTTGGCAGAGGTCAGTTCTGGACGTTCCAGCTTCACGATTTCAGCGCCCACAAAGGACGAAAGGCCTGCGTCACCCTTGCCCGAAACGGCTTCGACGGCAGCCGAGCCACCTTCTGCATCTGCCTTGGTGAAAGCAGTCCCGCGCACGGTGATCACTTTCTTGGCATCGCTCGACTGAACGGTCGCAATGGCATTGCCCGCATAGATGGGACGGGTGAAGGTATCTGCGCTTTCAACCGAAAGAATGTCGCTGATCTGCATGACGTCCAATTGGGCGGCCACGCGCGGCGCAATGTTCTTGCCATGCGCGGTCGCCGGGAACAGCACCGCGTCATAACCCGACATCAGGTCCGCGACGAGCGGGGCAACATTTTCCGCCAGCTGGTTGGCATAGGCCGCGTCATTGGCGACCAGCACCTTGGCCACGCCCGCGATCTTGGCAGCGGCCTGGGCTGCGGCGTCGCAATCCTTGCCGGCGACCAGAATATGGACATCGCCCAGCTTGGCGGCGGCGGTGACAACGGCAAGGGTCGCATCCTTCAGCGACGCATTGTCGTGTTCGGCATAAACGAGAACGCTCATGCGGTAACTCCCATTTCCTTGAGCTTGGCGACGAGTGCGTCGACATCGGCAACCTTGATCCCGGCCGAACGCACGGGCGGTTCAGCAACCTTCAGCGTCTTCAGGCGAGGACTGACGTCCACACCATAATCGGCCGGAGTCTTTTGCGCGAGCGGCTTGGACTTCGCCTTCATGATGTTCGGCAGTGACGCATAGCGCGGTTCATTCAAGCGCAAATCGGTCGTCACGATGGCCGGGGCCTTCAGGCTGACGGTTTCAAGGCCGCCATCGACTTCACGGGTCACATTGACGCTGTCGCCAGCAATTTCAACCTTGGAAGCAAAGGTGCCCTGCGGACGGCCGGTCAGCGCAGCAAGCATCTGGCCGGTCTGGTTCGAATCATCGTCAATCGCCTGCTTGCCGAGGATGACGAGGCCCGGAGCTTCTTCTTCCATGACCTTGGCGAGCAGCTTGGCAACGCCCAGCGGTTCCACGTCCTCTGCAACGATCAAGATCGCGCGGTCCGCACCCATGGCGAGCGCGGTACGCAGCGTTTCTTGCGCCTTGTCCGGCCCCACGGAAACGGCGACGACTTCCGTCGCGGCGCCCTTTTCCTTCAGACGGATCGCTTCTTCCACCGCGATTTCGTCGAAGGGGTTCATCGACATCTTCACGTTGGCCAGGTCCACGCCAGAGCCATCGGGCTTTACGCGCGGCTTTACGTTATAATCGATCACCCGTTTGACGGGGACTAGGATCTTCATCAGGCTTCTCCTGTGAATCGCTTTACGTTTACGTCAATGGTGGTCGCCCTGCACAAAAAGCTTGTGCTTGGCAAGCCTCAAGCGGCAGCGCGCACCTCTGCAACGATCTTCTTGGCGGCATCACCAAGGTCATTGGCAGGAACGATCGGCAGACCGGAATTGGCAAGGATATCCTTGCCCTGCTGCACATTGGTCCCTTCCAGACGGACCACCAGCGGCACGGAAAGGTTCACTTCCTTGGCGGCGGCCACAATGCCATCGGCAATGATGTCGCACTTCATGATGCCGCCAAAGATGTTGACGAGGATGCCCTTCACCGCCGGGTCCTTCAAAATAATCTTGAAGGCAGCCGTCACCTTTTCCTTATTGGCGCCACCGCCAACGTCGAGGAAGTTAGCGGGGAATTCGCCGTTGAGCTTGATGATATCCATCGTCGCCATGGCAAGGCCAGCGCCGTTGACCATGCAGCCGATATTGCCGTCGAGCTTGATATAAGCGAGGTCGTATTTGGACGCCTCGATTTCAGCCGGATCTTCCTCGGTCAGGTCGCGCAGCTCAGCCAAATCCTTGTGACGGAACATGGCGTTGCCATCAAAGCCAACCTTGGCATCAAGCACGAACAGCTTGTCGCCATCTGCCGTCGGGCAGATCGCAAGCGGGTTGATTTCGATCTGCGAGGCGTCCGTTGCAAGGAAGGTGTCATAAAGGCCCTTCAACACCGACTGCGCCTGTTTGGCGAGGTCGCCCGTCAGGCCCAGTGCTTTGGCAACGGCACGGCCATGGTGCGGCATCAGGCCCGAAGCAGGGTCAATCGTGATGGTGTGGATCTTTTCCGGGCTGTCATGCGCCACGGTTTCAATATCCATCCCGCCTTCCGTTGATGCGACAACCGCGATCCGGCTGGTCGCGCGATCGACGAGAAGCGCAAGGTAGAATTCTTTGCCGATGTCCACGCCGTCGGTGATGTACAGGCGCTGCACCTGCTTGCCGGCCGGGCCGGTCTGGATCGTAACCAGCGTGTTGCCCAGCATATCCTTGGCGTGCGCTTCGACTTCTTCCAGCGACTTGGCGAGGCGAACGCCGCCCTTCGCGTCGGGGCCAAGTTCCTTGAACTTGCCTTTGCCACGGCCGCCCGCATGAATCTGCGCCTTCACGACGTATAGCGGCCCGGGAAGCTGCTTTGCGGCAGCAACGGCCTCTTCGACCGACATCGCGGGAATGCCCTTGGGCACGGCGACGCCATATTTGGCCAGAAGTTCTTTGGCTTGATACTCGTGAATATTCATCGGTTGCGCGAGTCCCTGCTAGTGATGCAGGGCCTAAAGCATAGCCTTGGGGATATGGGAAGCCCTCCCAACGGCTCGATTTGGGCGCACTTGCGGCAAATGGCAGGAGACGCGCCCCTCTGTGCCGCTTTTACCCACTTCTTATGAGGATGACGCCGGACCAAATATCAGTGTAAGACGTCCCTCATGTCGTTGATCCTTGGCCTCATCCTTTTCGTTTTGACCGTGATCTTCATGGAAGGCTTTGCCTATGTGGCGCATCGCTGGCTGATGCACGGGCCGGGCTGGTTTTTGCACAAAAGCCATCATGAGCCCCGCCACGGGATGTTTGAGCTGAACGACCTGTATGCCGCGATCTTCGCGGTCCCTTCGATCAGCCTGTTCTGGTATGGCATTGGGCTAGGCCATGGCACGCTCTATGCGTGGATTGGCGGCGGCATTGCCGCCTACGGCGCGATCTATTTTGGCTTCCACGATGTGATTGTGCACCGCCGCGTCAACACCCGCTACATTCCCAAAAGCGCCTATATGAAGCGCATCATTCAGGCCCACCGACTGCACCATGTGATCGAAACCAAGAACGGCACGGTCAGCTTTGGGTTTCTCTGGGCACCCAAGCCCGAGACGCTGAAGGCTGAACTTGCCCGCCGCGGCAAAGCCGGAATGCGGGAACCGATTGGCCGATTTTAGGGATTAAGCAGCCTGACGCGCCGCAAGTGCGGACGCAGCTTCGGCCATGAGCGTATCGAGGATTTGCTGCACGCTTTCCTCTGACTTCACCATCCCAACCGATTGGCCGGCCATGACGGAGCCGTTCTCGACATCGCCGTCGATGACCGCCCTACGCAGCGCCCCGGCCCAGAATTGTTCGATTTCCAGCTGGGCGGCGGCCATATCGACTTCGCCACGGTCCAGCATCGCGGCGACTTCAACCTGCTTGCGCGTAAACTCTTCCGTGCCGGCATTCTTGAGGGCTCGGACGGGAATGACGGGGAGGCGTGGGTCGATCTGAACGCTGGCAATGGCATCTCGGGCTGAAGCGCGCAGAAACGCCTTTTTGAAGTTTGGATGGGCAATACACTCGGTGGCGCATACCAAACGCGTGCCAATCTGGATGCCAGCTGCGCCTTGTTCCAAGAAAGAGGCCATCATTTCGCCTCGGCCAATGCCGCCTGCCACAAAGACGGGTACCTGATCGGCCATCTCGGGCAGGATTTCCTGCGCCAGAACGGAGGTGGTCACCGGGCCAATATGCCCACCAGCCTCATTGCCTTCAATGACGAGCGCGTCGACGCCAGAGCGCACCAGTTTTTTGGCCAGCGCTAGTGCTGGTGCAAAGCAGATGACCTTGGCGCCAAAGGCCTTGATCGCATCAATCGCGCCAGCCGGAGGCAAGCCCCCGGCCAGAACAACATGGCTCACCTGATGCTGCGCGCAAACGGCGATCAGGTCGAACAGCTGCGGGTGCATGGTGATAAGGTTTACGCCAAAGGGCCTGTCCGTCATTGCCTTGGTTGCAGCGATTTCTGCCGACAGGATATCCGGCGGCATGGCGCCGCCAGCGATAACTCCAAAGCCACCCGCGTTCGACATGGCTGACACAAGGTGGCGCTCGCTGATCCAGCTCATCGCGCCCGCCATAATGGCGACGCGCGAGCCAAGAAAAGCGGTGCCCCGCGCCATCAGCGCATCAAGCTTGCTCACTGGTCGTCCTCAGCGTCAAGGCCATAGGCGGTGTGCAGAACCCGAACTGCCAGCTCTGTTTCATCCTCGTCGATCAGGACAGAGACCTTGATTTCCGAGGTGGAGATTGCCTGAATGTTGATGCCGCGCTGCGACAGGGCCTTGAACATGGTCGACGCAACGCCTGCATGGCTGCGCATCCCGACGCCCACGACAGAAATCTTGGCAACCTTTGTATCGTGCATCAATTGGGCAAAGCCGATTGTATCCTTGGCTTTTTCCAGCGTGTCGATGGTGCGGGCCAGCTCTGCGCCGGGGACGGTAAAGGTCACGTCGGTTGAGCCGGTATCGTGCGCGATGTTCTGAATGATCATATCGACGTTGATGTTGGCATCGGCCAGCGGGCCAAAAATACTAGCAACGGCGCCCGGACGATCCGGCACGCTGGTCAGCGTAACCTTGGCTTCGTTCTTGTCATGGGCGATGCCGGTGATGAGTTGGCGTTCCATTTCGTCTTCTCCGATTTCGTCGTCGCCGACGATCAGCGTGCCGGGGATGGGATTGTCGGTGGGGGCGTCAAAAGAGGACAGGACTTGAACCCTGACCTTTTCTTTCATCGCCAGCCCGACAGAGCGGGTCTGCAGCACCTTGGCGCCGACGCTCGCCAGTTCGAGCATTTCTTCATAGGTGACCTTGGCCAGCTTCCGCGCCCGGGGCACGATCCGGGGATCGGTCGTGTATACGCCATCGACATCCGTATAAATATCGCAGCGATCTGCCTTAACCGCCGCTGCAACCGCCACGGCTGACGTGTCAGAGCCGCCGCGGCCTAACGTGGTGATCCGGTTGTCGGCGGTGACACCCTGAAAACCCGGAATAACCGCGACTTCGCCGGATTGCATGGCCGCCAGTAGGGCTTTCGTCTCAATATCTTCAATCCGGGCGGATGCATGGGCATTGCTGGTTAGGATTGGCAATTGCCAGCCAAGCCAACTGCGTGCCTTCACACCCATCGCCTGCAAGGTAATCGCCAAAAGACCGGATGTGATCTGTTCACCGGCAGCAACCACAACGTCATATTCTTTGGGGTCGTGCAGGGGGGCGGCCTCGCGGCAAAAATTGACAAGCCGGTCGGTTTCGCCGGCCATGGCAGACACGACGACGGCCACTTCATTGCCGGCATCGACTTCATGTTTCACGCGCGCAGCGACGTTACGGATTCGTTCCGTCCCTGCCATAGAGGTGCCGCCGAACTTCATGACGATGCGGGCCATCAGATTTCCTGTTGCGTCTACCAATTGTGGGTTTGGCCGAAAGGCGCCGTCCTGTTAGGGAAGGGGTATGGCAAACG
>JAHEGQ010000044.1 GCA_024645025.1 Sphingomonadaceae bacterium | reverse complement strand
GCTGGTGCCATCGCGCAAAACGGGCAAGTCGGTCGCGGTTATCGGCTCTGGCCCGGCAGGGCTAGCCTGTGCCCAACAACTCGCGCGCGCCGGCCATAGCGTGACCGTCTTTGAAAAGAGCGACCGGGTGGGTGGTCTGCTGCGCTATGGCATTCCCGACTTCAAGATGGAAAAGCAGCTGATCAACCGCCGCATCATCCAGATGGAAGCCGAAGGCGTGGTGTTCCGCACCTCGATGGAAGTCGGCGTTCAGGTGTCGTTTGAAAGCCTGCAGGAAAATTATGATGCCGTCGTTATGGCGGGTGGCTCGGAAGAGGCCCGGCGGCTCGACATCCCCGGCGCCGAGATGGCGGGCGTTCGCCTGGCTATGGAATTCCTGACCCAGCAGAACAAGCGCAATGCCGGCGATGATGAATTACGTGCCGCGCCGCGCGGCACGCTGACTGCCACGGGCAAGCATGTTATCGTCATCGGCGGTGGTGATACCGGGTCAGACTGTGTCGGCACCTCCAACCGTCAGGGCGCAGCGTCCGTCACGCAAATCGAAATCATGCCCAAGCCACCGGTGAAGGAAGAAAAGGCGCTGAGCTGGCCCAATTGGCCGCTCAAGCTGCGCACCTCGTCGAGCCATGAAGAAGGCTGCGAGCGCGACTGGGCGGTGCTAACCAAGCGCGTGGTGGGCGCCAACGGCGTTGTCGAAGGCCTGGAATGCATCCGCGTCGACTGGGTCGATGGCAAGATGGTGGAAGTGCCCGGCAGCGAATTCACCCTGAAGGCGGACCTTATCCTCCTCGCCATGGGGTTTGTCGGCCCGCGCAAGGCCGGAATGGTGGAACAGGCCGAGGTCTCGCTTGATCCGCGCGGCAATGTGCAGGCCGATACCAACAGTTATGCCACGAACAAGGATGGCGTATTCGCCTGTGGCGATATGCGCCGCGGCCAGAGCTTGGTCGTCTGGGCGATCCGCGAAGGCCGCCAATGCGCCCGCGCCGTGGACCTCCACCTGATGGGCGCGACCGAACTGCCGCGTTAAGCGGCAGGACGGCGCGCCTTCGGGCATAGCAACAAACAGTCAAAATGGACTGAGCGTCGGTCTGTCGGATGGCGCGGCGGTGTGCTGCACGCCACCATAGTGTGGCCTGAAAATATTTAGCTAAATTGGAAAGAATTCTAAGTTACTTTTATCAAGTAACCAGGCCGTCTTTGGGGGACATTTTTTTATTATTTGGACAATATTGGCGGATCTAACTTGCCAATTTCCCCGATCAATATAGCGTATCTTCATTTAGCGATTCGTGGTTTTTTATAAATATTCACATTCGCTTTAATAATGCGGGGGAGGGTATTTTGAGAGCATTATTTGTATCGATTTTGGGTGCGTCCTTGATGGTCGCAGGGTGCAACCAAAAGCAGAAAAAGGCGGAGGCCGATGCCCCATCGGCAGGCAACGCAACTGCGGGCGGCACGGATAGCGCCGCCCCCGCATCGCCAGAAGACATCGCCGCAGAAATTGCGGGCGGCAACTACGGCCGCGCAGCCGACTTGGCTCGGGCGGCCACGGCCACACGGACAGCCGATCCACAGCTGTATCTTCTGCTCGCCCGGGCTGAGGCACGGCTTGAGAATCGCGGCTATGCGGTGGAGGCACTAAACCGGGCCTTTGAAAATGGCTTTCATGATCCACGCGGAGCCGTGAATCACCCGGATTTCGACAAGATCCGCAAAAGCCCTGAATTCCAGCGCCTGTTGCAACAATGGTCCATTGGCGGCGCACGCGCTGCAACCACGCGCGCGGCTTCTGGCGCGCCGAGCGCGGTCACGCGCGCAGGCGATGTGTCCATCACAGAAACGGGCGGCCACACACGCATCCGTGCCGGCGACATCGTGATCGACGAATAAGAAGGCGGACTGCGCATGGCCCGCGCAGGTGTCGGGATTTCTCGACATCTGCGCGGATCAAACGTCAGGTCTTAGGGGCACACATCCAGACAGATGGCGACGTCCGTGCCGTTGATTGTTGATTGCATTTTTTCATAACGCGGGTTCTGTCGCATCTTCTGGTAGATCGCGATATTGATCGGAAAGCCGCCATCATAGCGGACTTGGAACGTCACCGAATTCGACGCCTGACCGACCATTACGGGTCCACTTACCCCCGATACATTTTGAAGCGCATCCATAATGTCGGCTTGGGTCGCCATATCAAGCGCATTGGCGCGAAAAACGAGACTATAGGTCCCCCCGGCTTTTGCGGCGGCCACCGCCTGCGCCGTGGCTTGGTTGCGCGCCTGATCCATCCAGAATAATTTGACCTGTGGTCCGATATCCTGAACGACCTTGGTCGCCAATTTTTCAGCCAGCTTTGCTTCACAACGTTCCGCCGAATTGACGTCGCTGGCCGTGCCATTCGCAGAGCCTGAGGCGATGACGCGGCCATTAGACGTCGCTGATACTCGCGCATCGAGTGTGCCCGTGCAGGTGAACAGCCCCCCATCGCTCGCCGTATCCTGAACGTTCATATTGCCGCCCATGAAGAAAGCGCCTTGCTTCGCTTCCAGGCTTTTTTGGAAGCTGGCCAGACGCGCATCCATCATCAGCTGGGACCAAAGCGGGCGCTTACCTGCGAAATAGCTATTGAGTGCCGGGCTGGCATCGGCAAATTCAACGCCATAATTGACCAGCTCGCGGCTCATTGCGTTCATCGCATAATCTGATGGCCCCGATTTTGTTTCAACCTTCTGCATCCGAATTTCCTGACGATAATGCACATCGTCATGTTCCTCTGCTTGCACGTTGTTTTTCTGGACGGCGCTGACCGAATGCGAATAAGCAGCCGCGCTGCGCGACGAGGAGGCGCTGGCGGCGCGCCCGGACCGACGAGCCGCTGCGGATTCATATCCATTGCTATAGGCCGCTGAGGCGGAGCCACTTGCGCTGGCGGCGGAACGCGCGCTTGATGAGGACGCCGCACGTTCTTTCTCGGAATAGGCCGCGATCGAGGTATCGCTGTATGATGCGCCCTTGGAGCTATCAAATTCGGTGATGATTTCTTGTGGCTTGTTATAATTGCGCCCGATGCCGTTGTTTTGATCCAGCATCACGAAGATCAGCCGCTGGCTGGCCCCGGCGGTCTGCGCGGGGGTTTCGATCCCTTTGAGACGGATCTGCGTTGTAAACCAAGCCCGGTCGACATTGGCGCTGATCGTCCATTTATAGCGCGCACCTTCGCGCTGACCCGATTGGCTTAGGATCATGGAAGGCTGAATCTGCTCAGCCAGAGACATCAGCGTCTCATTCGCAACCTGCGCTGCCCGCTCTGCCCCGACAGCGTCCTCCAGCAGGGCGCGGACCAAGCTTTTGCGCGCTTGGGCTTCAGCGGTCGACTTCACAAGCGTGACATCGTCCGACACATCTGCATAGCCCGTGCCCATCATGACTTGCAGGCTGGCCTGACCATAAGCGGCAGGCGCACTTGTTGCCAAAAGACCTGCGGCAATCGCAGCGGTCAAGTGGCGGTAGGAAGCATTCTTGCGTGTCATTATCTGATCCCCCGCACTTTTATTTGTTCAACAAGTTTCAGGCCCACGTCGCTGGCAGCCTTGGCCATTGCATTTTCTTCCGCGGAAACCTCGTCATTGCCGGTCTCGTCCGACGTGGTCCGCACCCGCGCCAGTGTGACGGGAAGGCCCTGCTGAATATCCAGAACCTGCGCGCTCACGACGACCCGGCCCTGCGGCTGGCCTGTGATGGTATCGCGGCCTGTCACCCCGACATCCGCTGCGCCAAGGGCAAAATATTTGATCCCGCAGGTGCGCAACGACTTGATGACTTCCGCACGCGTGTCGGTTGTTAGCCCATAATCGGACTGGCCCGGTGGCGTAATCGAAAACTCCCGGTTGATCGCAGCGTTATCTATTGTGGCACACCCACTTGCCACAACATCGGCATAGCTGACGGCGTTCAGGCCCACGCTGTTGATACGATTGACAAGGCCATCTTCAAGGGCCTGAGACGAAACCAGCTCAAATCTTTTCTGCGAGGCGCGATAAGTGGCGCCGTCACTGGAGCTGCTGGTCATATCGGCAATCCGACGCGACATGAACAGATAAACCAGTTGATCGTGCGGTTTGCTATCCAGACTATTGGCAGCCTCGGCCTCAACCGCGCCCCGCAAATCGGCTGCTCGGCTCAGCAAGTCTTGCGTTGGGCAATCCAGCGAGAACCGCATCGTCACGGATTTTGTTGACTTATCCTTAGTCTCATCCAGCTTGGTGAAGTTACAAAGCTCAACCATCGCCTGGGCCATGCCCGCGTTTTGATCCGGCGTGAATCGGGCGGAGGCGGTTGCAAAGTCGCCACGGCCCCGCAATCTTGTCCAGGCAAATTTAGCAGCGGCCAGCTTTGCCTCGGCTTCAGCCGCCTGCATTGCCTTGCTCCCACTGCCCCGAGGGACGGCCGTGCCGGGAACAATCATCTGTTGCGAAGTCGATTGGGCGAGGCTCAATTGAGGGGTTGCGATGACAAGCGCAATACACGCCTTCACAATCCAGCGGCCGGCTTGCCCAAACTGGGCTTGGTGACATCCGTTCATGGTCGAGTGCAATCCTATTTCAGTCGATGTTATCAAAAAACTGGCGGCGCAAAGGTGCGCTCATCACAGATCGGCAAATCCCGGCGCAAGTTCCTTTGAAACGATTTGGAACCCGCCGGTGCGGCCCAAGCTGATGGTGCCAAAGGCTTTCGCGGCCCGTGAAACCTCTTTCATGGATTTGGACAATTTGGCGACGGTCACGCCAACCACGGCCCCAAGCGCCAGCTTTTGCAGAAAATTGCCATCACTTTTTAGAACCATAACCGTGCCGGATGCCAAAGCGGCAATGAAGGCAACCTTGGCCACAACCAATTGCTGTTTGGCTTTTTTCGCTTTTTGGCGCTGGGCCGCATCCAGAGGCGCCCCAATGGCCTCAAGCTGGTAAATATCATTGGTCAGCGCTGCGCTCGTTGCAACAAAGGTGTTCACGCCTTCATTGCCCCCGAAGCTGCCATTTTTATAACCTTCGGCAATCTTCAGCGTGTCCTGTGCTTTCTGAGCATAGCCGATCGCCTCATAATAATTGGCTTGTGCCCGCATAGCCTCTGCCTGCGCGACCGCGACCGAGGCCAAGAAAATACCAATTGCAGCATCATCTGCCCGCGCGGCTGGAGCGGAAAACAAAAGCGGAAGCGCGAACAAGCCTGCAAGAATTTTCGAAAATAGCGTCATGGCAACCTCCCCCAAATGAAATTTTTATAGAACTGCTCCGTCGGCGCAATTCGATGATCAATCATCGTCCTTTTCCTTAACGGGTGGCTTCACACCCATGGTCTGTGCAATGATCGACTTCCATCCTTTGGTAATTTTGTTCGGATCCCTCAGCTTTTTGTCGGTTATGCTGGAAGATATATTTTCCTTCACCCAGTCTTTATTTTGGGTCGCATAAGCCTCCAGCGCCTCTCGGATGAAGTTGGTTGTCAGCTTTGAATATTGCTCATTTGGATTGATATTGAGCGACTGACGCAACCGCACCGACCGAGAAAAACCAAAGCTTTGGTCGTCAAGAACGCGCACGTCCGGTTCGCCAAAGGCAAGCCATTTGACATTATAGCGCGCGCCATAGCCTTGCTCCGTCTGAAAGACTTCACCCGCCTGATCCCCAGCACCATCGCCGAGTTGGTGTTGAAAATTCTTATGGCCCAGCTTCTCAATGGTGACTTGCATGGCAAAGCTGGGGGCTGGCAATTCAAGGCTCAATCCGCCGTCGAAGCAATTGGGTATGACAGCCGCATATTTGTTGCCCGCCATCGCGAGCGGTTTGCCATCGGCACCAATCGGGGTCGGGATAATGGGTTTCCCCAAGCCCAAGGCCATCAGGGCTTCTTGCTGGGTCGTAATACGTTGCACAAAGCGCCCTTTATCAAACGCCTTGCCACCGCCATTTTCCAGTTCCTGCTGGGCTTCGGGCGACAAGAGAATGGGAAGCGCCGTGAAATTGGTTTCCTGTGGGCTGAAGGTGAACCGCGACAAAGACGCAAGCCACTGATGGGTTGCTGAATCCGGCTCGGCAGTGTCTGCAAACAGCTTTTGGAAGCCCGCAAACCTCCTCTCAGGTGTCAAAACGCCCGAAATGCGTTCTGAATAGCTGATAACGGACGGCACCATAGCCCGAACGGTATTGCTAAACGTATCGATCAAAACTGTATTGATGCCGACCGAATAGGCAACGGCGATATATTTTAATCCATCTCTGGGGTCTGTATAGGGCTGTTCATCTACGGATTCATAGGTCAGCAGGTGTGCCAGCACCAAGCTTCCCCCGCTTTCCTTCGTCAAGCCCACTTTCCAAGCAGAGGTATCGGTTGCGGCGAAAAGCGCGTTATTAATTTGCGCGATTTGGGGCTTGTTGCTGAAGATCCGATAGAGCGATGGATTGGCCGTCTTGAAGACAATATCGGCCCCTTGCAGCCCCATCCCGCAAAAGCGGGCGCTCTGACGTGAGGCATCCACAGCCGTTTGAGCCGCAACGGGCTGCGCAAGGGCGAGCGCGGATGCGGCCACTGAAAGTCCCAAGAAAAGGCGACCGGCTAATCGTCGATATTGTCCCATGATGTCTTCCCCCAAATCCACTTTAGAAGTGTGTGTGCCAAGGCACGGCCAAGCCGGGGGCAACAAGCGCGCCCCGTATGACCCTGCTGCGGATTGAAGTGGTCGCGTCAGGGTCAGTTCGGCCCGCGGCCTTTTCATGGCCGCTCGGGAAAATTACGGCCACTGCCGCTGTCCCAAATAGACGAATATGCACCCCGCCCCCGAAAACTAAAACTCTCCAATATTTCTGTTATTCGAAAAAATATGATGAATGGCAAACAATATCTTAAAAATGTGATAATAATGGATTGTAGGTGTCGCTGATTTAGATTCCAAGAGATAGAAATTCGCTTAAGCCAGTCTTTCATTCCAGCTAAAAGCAAGTAGATTTTCTTTCAATGATCATCAAAATATGCCGGAAATACGCGAATAATTCGCCGATCTAAGCCCAAGACTT
>JAHEGQ010000027.1 GCA_024645025.1 Sphingomonadaceae bacterium | reverse complement strand
ACTGATCATCCCCCCGGAAGCCGAGGCGGATGTTATTGATCGAATAGCCATTGATGTCCGTATAGGCCGAGCGCGAGGCATTGGACGAAAAGCGAGAACGCACGCTGCCATCCCATCCAAGATAGGCTTCACCGACATGGCCCAGCAATTTGGCAGGCAGCTTATATTCCGCGCCGTAGCTCGCGGCCCAACGTGAAATGCCGGGGAGCCATTGGCCCGAAATGTCGCAATTTGCAGGGCTTAAGCCGCCGGGCGTTCCTGGCGCGCTTGGGGTCTGGCCTGCGCCTGCCGTTGTGCCGCCGGACAATTCGGGCGGGTACGGCGCATCCGTGAACTTGACATAGCGATGGTCGGTAAACGCGCCATTGGCATAAATGCTGAACCTATCACTGGGACGCACCGAAAAGTCCGCTTCAATACCGCGTACCCGCACCTTTTGGGCATTGGCCAGATAGCCGCGCAGCACGCCCAATTGGCCGTTCGTGACATTGGCCTGAAAGTTGCGAATATTTGTCCAGAACCCGTTGATGTTGAAGGTAGCGCGCCGATCCCAGAATTGGGTTTTCAGGCCCAGTTCAATATGGTCCACATCTTCCGGCTTGACGGTGGCGGCCGCGAGCAAGGGGTTGCCATTGGCGTCGCTTGGGACGCCGTTCAGGTTTACCCCGCCTGATTTGAATGTCTTGGCATAGGTTGCAAAGACCATCACATCCCGGCCAAGGTCATAGCGCGCTGTCAGGTCATAGCTGACGTTCCAGTCGCTGAACTTGGGTTCAAAATATTGCGGGGCCAGCACGTTGCGCTGTTGTGTAGCGACCGCGCCCGGCGTGGCATAGGTCAAGAGGTTGCCGGCACCATCCCGAACCACAGAATTATAGACGCCCGATTTCCGGTCATAGTTGAGGCGAAGTCCCGGCTGGATCGTCAAGGCGTCGGTCGCCTTCCAGCTGACCTGCCCAAACAGGGCCAAGCTCGTGTTGTTGAGGCGGATGTCATTGCTCGCGGTCAGGCCGTTGAGCACGCTGGGGTCGTTTGACAGCACATTGCTGGGCGCAATCAGCCAGCGGCTTGCTGCCGATCCCTGCTCCTGAATGCCGGTGGTGTGGATGCGCTGGTGAAAGGCAAAAAGCCCCCCAATCACATCCACCTTGTTGCCTTCATAGGCGTAGCGAAGCTCTTGGCTATATTGGTTCTGCCGGGTTGGGTTCTGCGACCGCGCGGTAATGGGCAGGCCGGTAAAGTCACGATCATTTTTGGGTTTCCAATCCCAATAGCGCCATGCCGAGACGGACGTCAGCGTGCCGCCGCCAATCTCCCATTCCCCCACCAAAGATGCGCCGCCATGTTCGTTGCGCGCTTGCAAGTCGGCGTCGGCGTCGCTCAAGCGATCAAAGGGATCAGTGCTCGGCGGCGCATAGTGTAAAGCCGCGCTTAGCGCTGCAAACTGGCGATTGGCGGGCCGCTGGGTGCTGCCAGTGCGGACATAAATCTGCACGCAGCATTTGGGATCTTGCAGGTTGAAATCGCCCGACAGCGTCCATTTCAGCGTGTCGCTGGCGTTCCAGAGCAGTTGACCGCGCAGGCCCAAATTGTCCTGCCCATTTACCCAGCTGTCTTTGGTGACGTTGAAGATGGTACCGCGGCGGGACGTTGTCGTGACGGCCAATCGCGCGGCGATCGTTTGCGTCACCGGGCCCGATACGGACGCCTTGGCCTGTTTGAATGCCAGGTTGCCCGCGCTGACCTCAACACTGGCCTCGGGGGAGAAAGAGGGCGGCCGGGTTGTGATGTTGATCGCGCCGGCTGTCGTGTTCTTGCCATAGAGCGTGCCTTGTGGCCCGCGCAGCACCTCGATCCGGTCAACATCGTTGAAGTCCAGCGTGCTGGCGGCGACCCGGCTGTAATAGACTTGGTCGATATAGAAGCCGACGCCTTGTTCAATCCCGTCATTGGTCAAGCCAAATGGCGCACCTAGGCCACGAATATTGACGGCGGAGTTACGCGGATTGGACGAAAAGAACTGAACGCTGGGCTGCAGCTGGGTCAGGCGCGACAGATTATAGGCGCCAGTCTGCTCGATCGCTTTGGCATCCACCACGGAAATGGAAATCGGAACGTCCTGCACTTCTTCAGAACGGCGGCGCGCGGTGACGACAATGGCGTCACCTGAAAAATCGTCGGCCGATGCCTCGGAAGTGGTGGGCGCCAAGTTGCCGTCGTTTGGCAAAGGTGCGGAAAGTGCTGTGCTCGCCAGCAGAAAAGCAGTGATCATGGATGCGTGTCCCTTTTAAGTGCAAAAGGGATGCTTCCAGAGGTCTGGTCAGCATCCTGAAGTTCGGGAGTTGAACCTGTCCGGTTGGCCCGGGCTCGGTGTCTGTCAGGCGGGAAATCGTTTACGCTCGGTGATGTCGAGCTGAACAAGCTTCCCGTCATGAACGGTCAAATGGATTGCGCCAAAGCGCAGTTGGGCCAATGTCTCGGCAACAAGCTGCAGCGCTTCGCTGTGCTTGTCCTTGGCCCCGGCTGCTTCTGCAAAACCCTTTTTGTCTGTCATGATCCTGATTCTCCAGATGTCTCTTACATCTACTAAAATAGTAGACATTGCAAATGAAGCTTTTCTTTTGCGCTCCCAAGCAAGCGCTTTAAGCGGCGCCGATTGATTCGTTCTTAATAACCCGACTAAAATAGGCTGCGTCCCGCCTTTGAAAACGACAAGGGCTGTGCGCCCAATGGACGGTTTGATGCGACGAAATGCTATCTAAAAGGTAGGGTATAAAAATGCATCTTGCTTTCGCTGTCACATTCTGGCGAAAGTCCATCATCCGGGGCCGCGCAGCCCCCCGGTTAGGCCGCGCTATGTCGTTGCCCAAGCGTTGCCTTCACACCCTGCTTTGGCGGGCTTAGGAGGTCGTTATGGACACGCACTCGACGCCACCCCGTTTGTCGGAACTGGTCCGGCTCTTTGCAAAAATCGGCTGTGTCAGCTTTGGGGGTCCGGCCGGGCAGATTGCGTTGATGCACCGCGAATTGGTTGATGACCGCGGTTGGGTGGGAGAGCAGGATTTTCTTCATGCGCTGAATTTCTGCCACTTGCTGCCCGGGCCTGAGGCGCAGCAATTGGCCACCTATATTGGTTGGAAATTGCATGGCTGGCGCGGCGGCCTTGTTGCGGGCTTGCTTTTCATCGTGCCCGGCGCGCTCGTCATGCTGGCGCTTTCGGCGCTTTATGTTGTGGCGGCACAGGCAGATTGGTTCGCGGCGATGTTCGTTGGGATCAAGGCTGCGGTGTTGGCGATCATTGTGCAGGCGCTGCTGCGCATTGGCGGGCGGGCGCTGGATACAGGGGTGAAGCGGGCACTGGCGGTCGCTGCCTTTGTTGCGCTGGCGGCTTTCAAGCTGCCCTTTCCGCTGGTTGTTTTGGCAGCCGGTCTCATCGGCTTGTTGATCGCGGCGCGCAGGCCCCAGTTTTTGGGGCTGACGCCCCAGACTAGCGATCTCCTTCCCCCGCGACCGGCGTTGCGCCCCATGTTGGCAACGGTGCTTGGCTGGGCGATGGTCTGGGCATTCCCGCTTGTATTGGTTTGGACGTTTCTTGGGCCAAATCATGTTTTGTGGAAAATCGGGCTGTTCTTTTCCAAACTGGCTGTGGTGACCTTTGGCGGCGCTTATGCCGTTCTGGCCTATATGGCGCAGGCTGCCGTGACGGGCTTTGGCTGGCTGAGTGCCGGGCAGATGGCAGATGGCTTGGGCCTTGCGGAAACAACACCGGGCCCGCTGATCCTGGTTACGCAATATGTCGGCTTTCTGGCGGCTTGGGGGGCGCCGCAACCCTTCACGCCGTGGGTTGCCGCACTGCTGGGCGCGGCGTTGACCACTTGGGTGACTTTCGCGCCCTGCTTCTTGTGGATCTTTACCTTTGCGCCTTGGATTGATCGGTTGCGGTCGGCCCAGCGGCTCAAGGGCGGGCTGGCGGCGATTACCGCTGCCGTGGTTGGCGTTATTGCCAGCCTTGCGCTTTGGTTTGCGGGCCATGTCTTGTGGCGCGCCGAGGACGGGCAGGTGGATATGCCGGCAATTGGCATCGCGCTGATTGGCGCTGTGCTTATCTTTAAGGCGAACTGGTCGGTCTTGCGGGTTTTGGTTGTTTGCGCCGCGCTTGGCTATTTCGCGGGAAGCTTGGGCTTGATCGCCTAAGCCCTGTTGACTTGACCGACCACGCTTCCTAAGGGGATCGCGCCTTGGCGGGATTGCCCGTTTCCATGGCGGTTTACCTTTTTTGGAAAGGACGAATCGACATGGCTTCGGAAGATCCCGCGCAGGACGGTAAAGGGGTGTCAGACCCGCGGCTCGATTCGTTAGACATGCAGCTGCAAAAGGTCCGGCAATCCGAAAAGATCCGTTCGGGAAAGAAGGATCAGGCGCCCGCCAAAGGAATGCGGCAGGGCAACCGGGTTCTTACCGAATTGATCGCCGGTCCTGCGGGTGGTGCGCTGCTCGGCTGGTTTTTTGACCGGTTGTTCGGCACGGCCCCCTGGATCCTGCTCATTGCCATGTTCCTTGGGATCGTGGTGGCGTTCAGGAACATCATCAGGATTTCAAACGAGCGTCCGGAATAGTCCGGGCGCTTTGTGTGCATAAACGGGGTTGGAAACACGTGGCTTCCGAAGGCGGCAAGATCGATCCGATGCACCAGTTCATGATTGAGCCGATCGCGCCGCTCAATCTGGCTGGTTATGACATCTCGTTCACCAACTCCTCGCTGTTCATGCTGATCGTGCTGGGCACGATCTGGCTGTTCATGCTGGGTGGGATGAAGCGGGATCTGGTCCCCGGCCGCTGGCAGGCTGCTGTTGAAGGCCTGACGGGCTTTATCAACGACATGGTGACGACAAGTGTTGGGCCAGAAGGCAAGGCTTATGTCCCGCTCGTCTTCTCGCTGTTCATGTTCATCCTGACCGCGAACTTCATGGGTATGATGCCGTTCGGGATTGTGCCGGGCGTCCACGCCTTCACAGTGACGAGCCATTTGACGGTGACAGCGGTTCTCGCGGTCCTCAGCTTTGGCACAGTGTTGGTTGTTGGCCTTTGGAAGCACAAGCTGCACTTCTTCTCGCTGTTCGTGCCGCATGGCACGCCCTGGTGGCTGATGTGGCTGATCCCGTTCATCGAACTCTTCTCGTTCCTCATCCGTCCGTTCAGCCTTGCGCTGCGTCTTTTCGTCGCCATGACCGCTGGTCACGTGCTGATGAAGGTGCTGGCCGGATTTGTGATCAATGGCCTCAACGCCGATGCCGCTTGGGTGGCGCCGGTTGTGAGCTTGCCAAGCTTTATCCTGATGATTGGCATCACCATGCTGGAATTGCTGGTGTGCGCCATCCAGGCCTATGTCTTTGCACTGCTGACCTCGCTCTACATTAACGACGCGGTCAACTTGCACTGAGTTTTTTAACCACCACCTAACCAAGATTTTTCAAAGGGAGTTTTATCATGGACGCAGAAGCTGCAAAGTTGATCGGTGCCGGTCTTGCCGCCATTGGTGCGGGTCTCGCCGCAGGCGGCGTGGGCAACGTCTTCGGTTCTTTCCTTCAGGGCGCGCTGCGCAACCCGGCTGCCGCTGACGGCCAGCAGGGCCGCCTGTTCATCGGCTTCGCGGCTGCTGAACTTCTCGGCCTGCTCGCGTTCGTCGTTGCGATGATCCTGATCTTCGTCGCGTAACGAACCGACCAACCAAACTTAAGGACGGCTTTCCGCCATGCCCCAGATTTCCCAGATCCTTGAGACCTATGCGTCCCAATTCTTCTGGCTGTTGATCGTTTTCGGCCTTCTCTATTTCGGGATTGGTCGGGCGATGCTGCCGAGGATTGAGGCGACGGTCGACGCCCGCGATGCCAAGATCGCTGGTGACCTTGCCGCCGCTGAAAAGGCGCGCGCTGAGGCGGTGGATTTGGAAGGGGCATGGCAGGCCGAACTGACCCAAACCCGCAGCGCTGCTCAGGCTGAAGCCCAAAAGGCCAAGGCTAAGGCGCAAAAGGATGCCGAAGGGCGTCTGGCCAAAGCGGATGCGGAAATCGCGGAAAAGTCTGCAAAGGCAGAGGCGTCGATCGCCAAGGCCCGGAAGACTGCGTTGGCAGGGATCGACGCGGTCGCTGCTGACGCCGCTCAAGATATCGTCGCCAAGGTTTCGGGCATCAAGGTGACCCCGGCTCAGGCGGCGCAAGCAGTGAAGACGGTGTTGGCCAATGGCTGAAGAAACGCACGCATCGACACAGGCGCCGGGCGGCGCGGCTGAGCACGCAACCCCGGCGGCGCTTGGCATGGATGCCACCATGTGGGTCGCGCTGGCGATGATCATCGTGATCGCGATTGCCCTGTGGCAGCGCGTGCCGGCGATGATCGGGTCGGCGCTGGACAAGAAGATTGCGGGCATCCGCGATCATATCGAGGCGGCCGAAAATCTGCGCAAGGAAGCTGAAGCGCTGAAGGCTGACTATCAAAAGAAAGCCAAGGCCGCTGCCAAGGATGCGGAAGCCTTGAAGGCTGCCGCTGCCGAAGAAGCTAAGCAGATTGTCGCCAAGGCGAAGGCGGATGCTGCCGCGCTGATTGAGCGTCGCACCAAGTCCGCTGAGCAGAAGATTGCTGCTGCCGAACGTGCAGCGGTGGCTGAAGTCCGTAGCCGGGCCGCATCTGTTGCAACCGCTGCTGCGGCGCAATTGATCGCCAAGGGGCATGACCCCAAGGCGGACAAGGCGATTATCGAGCAGACGATTTCGTCGCTGAACTGATTATCGGCCAACCGCCGATCAAAAAGGCCGGGTGCGGGATGACCGCCCCGGCCTTTTTTGTGCCGCCATCGCTTTGGCTTTGGCGCTGCGGTTTGATTAGAAGCGCAGCATGATGTTGCGCGCCAGTGCCGGGGATAAGCTGTAAACGGCTTTCAGAAACTTCACCATGCCGACATTGGCTTCCTTCGCGTTGGCGGCCATGGCCGCAATGATCTCGCGGGCGCAGGCGGTTGGCGTCATTTTCTGGCTATCGCGCCCGGCGGTCAGTTTGGTGTCGACAACGGGTGGTAAGGCTTCCAGTACATGAATGGAACTGCCAGCCAATTGCTGGCGAAGCGATTGAGTATAGCTGCGCAGCGCCGCCTTTGTGGCGCAATACACCGCTGCCCCGGTATTGGGCGCAATGGCAAGGCCCGACGTTACATTGACAATCATCGCTTCGGGGCGCGCCTTCAGCACCGGCAAGATGTGGCTGATCAGATGGATGGGGGCATTGAGGTTCAGGAAAATGCAGCGATCATTATCAGCCAGATCGGGGGCTGCGGCACGAAAATCATGGTCGCTACCGGCCCCGGCA
>JAHEGQ010000017.1 GCA_024645025.1 Sphingomonadaceae bacterium | reverse complement strand
AACCGATGCCGCCAGCGCACCATAGCTGAACAGGCTGGCAATCAGGATGGCGCGGGCAGGCACCCGGGCCTTGCTGAGTTTGATGCAGGATTGCGGGGCATCCCCATTTTGCGCGAGGCCGAACATCGCCCGCGAGGTGATGTAGATACCGGAATTGAGGCAGGACAGCACGGCCACCAGCACGATGGCGTTCATGATCAGGTCGGCGGAAGGATAGCCCATTTGCCGCAGGGCATGGGCAAAGGGCGATACGCCGATTTCAATTTCATTCCACGGAACGACCGAGACGATCATAAGGATCGACAACACGAAGAAGATCAGAATGCGCACCGATACCGAAATTGTCATCCGGGCGATGGTGCTGGCGCCTTCATCCGATTCAGCCGCGGCTAGCGTCGCAATTTCGGCACCGCACAGCGAAAAGATGGTTGTTGCCACACCGGCGAAAATCGCGGCGATCCCGGCGGGCGCAAAGCCGCCATGGGCTGTCAGATTGGAAAAGGTGGGGCCGTCAGGGGCCGTGACGCCGAAAGCATAGAGCCCCGCGACCAAGATGAAGACGAGGATTGCGACGACCTTTGTAGAGGCAAACCAGAATTCAAACTCCCCATAAGACCGCGCGGACAAGAGGTTGACGCCCGTCAGCGCCGCCATCAGCGTGACGCCAATTTCCCATTCTTCAAATTGTGGAAGCCAGCCATGAATGATTTTGGCCCCGGCAATCGCCTCAACCGCAATCACGACGACCCAGAAATACCAATACAGCCAACCGACAAGAAATCCGGCCCAATCCCCCACGCCAACACGCGCAAAATCGGGAAAGGTCTGCACGCCCGGCAGCGCCATCGCCATTTCCGAAATCATGCGCATGATCAGCATTACGAGAAACCCGGCGAGCGCATAGCTCAGCACGGCCGCCGGCCCGATGGCGTTGATCGCGGTGGACGACCCAACAAACAGCCCGGCCCCGATAATCCCCCCAAAGGTAATCATGGAGACGTGGCGGGATTTCAGGCTGCGGCTCAGCCCATGCGTCGGCACCGGATCCACAGCTTGTGTCAGACCATTTGGTGCCATTGCGCGATCCCCCTTTTGTTTACGTTTCCAAGGGGTCTAGCGTTGGCAGCGCGGTTTTGTAAATGACTGGGCGTAGCGCAAAGCTGGTCGTCACATTGGCGACGCCGGGGACGCGCGTGAGCCGATGGCGCAGAAAATCCTCAAATTCGGTCAGCGAGCGCACAAGGATGCGTAATTGATAGTCGGCTTCGCCAGTCATCAGATAGCATTCCATCACCTCTGGAAAGCTGGAGACCGCCGCCTCAAAGGCATCTAGGTGCCGATCGTCCTGTTGGTCCAGTCGCACGCGGACAAAGGCTGTGACGTTGAGGCCTAAGGCTTCTGGATTTGCCAGCGCCACATAGCGGGCAATGACGCCTTGCGCCTCCAATTGGCGCACGCGGCGCAAGCAGGGGCTGGGCGACAGGCCGATTTGATCGGCCAGTTCCTGATTGGTGATCCGTCCATCGATCTGAACAGCATCCAGAATTTTGCGGTCGATCATATCAAGGGTAATATTTGGCATAACCTGCCGCCGATCCTAATGAATGAGATATTTTATGCTAAAATAAGATCATAATTCAGCGAAGATCGCAAGGACATATCAAGGGGTCGCTCGCTATTTGGGAGCGTCCTTCAGGAGAGTTGCCATGTCCAAGCCTGCCCCGGAATCCCGTGCTGAATTGATTGCCGCCCTAGAGGCGCTCGACACGCGGCTGCGGTGGCTCTCCGCTTGGACGGTTCATAACGCAAACCACATCCGCCAAAAGCGGGACGGGCTGAAGGTTGGGGGGCATCAGGCCAGTTGCGCGTCGATGACGGCGATTATGGCCGCGCTCTACTTCTATGCGTTGCGGCCAGAAGATAAGGTCGCGGTCAAGCCCCATGCCGGCCCGGTTTTGCAGGCGATCCATTATCTGCTGGGCAATCAATCGCTGGAAAAGCTGCAAGGCTTTCGCGCGCTGGGAGGGGCCCAAAGCTATCCGTCGCGGACCAAGGACACCATCCCGGTTGATTTTTCGACCGGGTCTGTTGGCCTTGGCGTGGCGATCACCGCTTTTTCCAGCTTGGTGCAGGATTATCTGATCGCGCATGGCCAAATGGCCGAACGGGATGCCGGGCGCATGATTGCGCTGATGGGTGACGCGGAACTGGATGAAGGCAATATTTATGAATGCCTGATCGAGGGCTACAAGCACGACATTCGCAATTGCTGGTGGGTTGTGGACTATAATCGGCAGTCGCTGGACAGCACGACGGCCGACCGGATGTTCCGCCGCTTTGACGACATTTTTGAAACCTGCGGGTGGCGCGTTGTCACGATCAAGAGCGGCAAGTTGCAGCAGGCCGTTTTCGCCAAGCCCGGTGGGCAGGCGATTTCGGACTGGATCGACAATTGCCCCAATGCAGAATTTGCAGCGCTCACCTATCAGGGCGGGGCCGCTTGGCGAACCCGCCTGATGGCCGATATTGGCAGCGATCCCAAAGTGGCAAAACTGATCGCGCGTTTTGACGATCCGGGCCTTGCCCAGTTGATGACCAATTTGGGCGGGCATTGCATCGAAAGCTTGGTGGAGGCGTTTGAGTCGGTTCAGGATGACCAACCGACGCTGTTCATCGCCTATACGGTCAAGGGCTATGGCCTGCCGCTGGCCGGGCACAAGGACAATCACAGCGGGATGATGAACCCCGGCCAGATTGAGCAACTGCGCGAAAGTCTTGGCATCCCCAAAGGCGAGGAATGGGCGCCTTATGGCGGCATTGGCGATAACCAGGCCGCGCAGCTCAAAGCCTTTGTGGCGAACAGCCCCTTGGCGCATAAAGGGCCGGATCGTGACGCCGCAATCATCCCGGTACCCGACGTTCTGCCAACGCCAGCGGGTGAAGCGCAGTCCACTCAAGCAGCCTTTGGCAATATCCTTCTTGATCTGGCGAAATCCGGTGCGCCGTTGGCGGATCGGATCGTCACGACGGCCCCAGATGTGACGCAGACGACCAATTTGGGGGCCTTTGTGAACCAGCGTGGCCTGTTTCGTCGGTCTGAAGTGGTCGATGTGTTTCGAGAGGCAAAAATCCCGTCGGCCCAAAAATGGGATGGGCATGAAGCTGGGCAGCACATTGAACTGGGGATCGCCGAAAACAACTTCTTCCTCGCGCTCACATCGCTGGGGCTGGCCGGGCCACATTTTGGCACGCGGCTGATCCCGGTGGGGACGGTCTATGACCCCTTTATCGCGCGTGGCCTCGATGCCTTGAATTATGGCTGCTATTCGGACGCGCGCTTCCTGCTTGTCGGGACACCATCTGGACTGACGCTAGGGCCAGAGGGCGGCGCGCACCAATCCATCAATACGCCGCTGATCGGCATGGGGCAGCCCAATTTGGCGTATTTTGAGCCGGCTTGGGCGGATGAGGTGGCGCTGACGATGCGCTGGGCCTTTGACTATTTGCAACAGCCAGAGGGCAGTTCGGTCTATCTGCGCTTGAGCACACGGGTCATCCCCCAGATCACGCGGACGGATGACAGCTGGCAGGCCGATGCCTTGAAGGGCGCCTATTGGGTTCACCCGCCCCGTCCGGGTGCGGAGGCAGCGATTGTCTTTACGGGTGCCATTGCACCAGAAGTTCTGGCGGCTTGGGCGCAATTGACGGAAGACTTGCCCGGCGTGGGTCTGTTGAACGTCACATCCCCCGACGTGCTGCACCGGGATTGGTCGGCGCGTCACGCCGCGCGCTGGACCAAAGGGCAATCGGGCCCCAGCCATATCGAAACGCTGTTGGGTCAGTTGGCCCCGACGGCCGGGCTGGTGACGGTGATTGATGGGGCGCCGTCTGCCTTGTCTTGGCTGGGCGCTGTGCGCGGGATGCGCGTCAGCCCGCTGGGCATTTCGACCTTTGGTCAGACAGGCGATTTGCCTGATCTTTATCGCACTTACCGCTTGGATGCAGATGCCATTTTTGACGCCGCTGCCGAGCTGTTTCTTTGATCAGGGCGGGGGGCTGGTGTCCTAGAGTGCAAGCTATTTCTTGACCGGCCGGTAAAAGGCGGTACATCCGCGGTTCCCGTGCACGGGGGCGCTTAGCTCAGTTGGTAGAGCATCTCGTTTACACCGAGAGGGTCGGCGGTTCGAGCCCGTCAGCGCCCACCAGCATCGGCCTTTGGGAGAGGGCCTTATGTATCAAGATCATGTTTTCTGGATCACCGGCGCCTCGTCCGGCATTGGCGCTGCCTTTGCGCGTCAATTGGCCAAGCAGGGCGCCTATCTGATTTTGTCTGGTCGAAATGTCGACGCGCTTGGGGCGGTCGCCGCCAACTGCGGTGTGGCGCGATGCCTGGTGCTGCCCTTTGAAACGACCGACTATGACGCCATCCCCGCATTGGTTGATCAGGCATGGGGGTGGCGGGGGCAGATTGACGGCCTGATCAATAATGCCGGCATTTCACAGCGCAGTCTTGCCTTGGAAACCGCCTTTCCCGTGTATCAAAAGGTGGTTGATGTAGATCTTCTCGCGCCGATCGCGCTGACGCAGGAAGTTTTGCCGCGCATGGTGGCGCGCAAATCTGGCCGACTGGTCTTTATTTCAAGTGTCGCGGGCAAGGTCGGGTCGCCGATGCGCACGGCCTATTCCGCCGCCAAGCATGGTCTGATTGGTTATGCGGATGCGCTGCGCGTTGAAACCGCTGCGCTGGGCCTGCAAGTCCATGTCATCGCGCCGGGGTCGATCCGCACCGATGTGTCGCGCAATGCCATCGTGGCCGACGGGTCGCGCCGGGGTGTCAGCGATGATGCCATTGAAAACGGAATGGATCCGGATAAGGCGGCCAAGCGAATGCTGCGTGCTATTGCCCGGGGTGACCGCGAAATCATTATCGCCAAGGGTGTGGAACAAACGATTACGCGCTTGCGCCGCAAGTCGCCCAACAAGCTGTTTGACCTGATGGAAAAGATGATGGCGGCAGGCTATGCGGAAAAGATGAAGGGGTCTGCTGACCCCTCCTGATTTCGGCTTGGGTGACCGACTAGATTTGGCCGAAATCCACGCTCCCTTGCCGGGGGTGGCGGGGCGTTGTGGACTGGTAGAATTCCAGCACTTTTTCCATGTCTTTCAGATAATCTCCGGTGGGCCAAATGGCCCCTGCCAAGCCGACCTGTTTCTTGTCATAATCCATCAAGCCAAGGACCAGCGGTACTTTGGCCTGCACGGCAATATGGTAAAACCCGGTTTTCCAGCGCGCGACCTTGGACCGCGTCCCTTCGGGCGCGATGGTCAGCATGAAATCGTCGCGCTTGGCAAATTCATCGACCATCATCTGCACATAATTGTGCGACGTAGATCGATCGACTGCGATGCCGCCCAGTTCGCGCATCGCGCGGCCGATGGGCCAGCGGAAAAGCTGCTTTTTACCCATGAAGGACAAGGGAACGTTTAGCATCGTCGCCGCGCCCAAGAAGTACACGAAATCCCAGTTGCTGGTATGCGGTGCGGCGATGATAACGCACTTGCGCAGGCCGGGATTGGCATTCACTTCGGTCCAGCCTTGGCGGCGGTAAATCCATAAGACAACGCGCCGAATGAGGCGCGCCAGCAAGGATAAGTTGCTATTTTGCGTATTCAAATGGTCCCCCATCGGGGCGCTGGCCCCGACACGGCTTGTCGAGGACTTGCCGGCTTGGGTCAAGCCACGCGCGGTGGACTTTATGTGCGCCGAAAGGCCGCGGCCGCGCCCCAGCCCAGCAACAGCGACAAGGCGACCGCGCTCAATCCGTACAGCAGCGGGTGGCGACGCGCACTTTCTGCGACAAACCGCTCAAAGCCAGATTTGTCGATACGCACTTCCTTGCTAGCCACAGCGATGACCCGGCCATTTTTGATCAGAAAGGTTTCGGCAATATAGCTCCCCACAGGGACCCGAGCGGGGATAGGTAAACGTGCCCGGTACAGAACGCCGTTGCTGATCTCAATTGTGCCGGGCTGTTCAATATACAGTTTGGATTTGCTGAAAAGGCCGATCAACCCGTTTTCAAATCGGCGGCGGGTGTCGGCCTGTTCGGCGCTGGCGGGCGACAATTGCAGGTTCTTGACCCCCAGTTCGTAGATCGCTGCCGTTCGTTCATCGACAAGCTTGTCCAGGGGACGGGAACTGGCGATGGCATAATAACCGGGAGCCGACATAAACCGGGCGCTTTCGGCGTTCACCCAGATCACTCCTCCCAGTTTCTGCTTTTCTCGCACGACCAGCGATTGGGATGGGCCGCGCAGCACGACGACGATATCGGCTTGCTCGGTTGGGATCCGCCCGCCGGGATAAAGGATGGCCCCGAACAACAGCAGTTCTGCACCAGTAAAGCTGTAGACGATGTCAATCTTGCGCTGCGAGACATCCGGCACCAGAACCGGGTTGGCCGCGGCGACTGTCAGCCAAAAGATGGGCAGCAGCCAAAGGGCGCGCAACCGTGTCACAGCGTTTGGACCGTGTAAATTTCAGGCGGGCGCCAGCCAAGGCCCAGGGCCAGCCAAAGCGACAGGGCGAGAATGACAGCGGCAAGACCAAGCCGCAGCCAGTCAGGCGGGAGGCGGGAGGCCAGCCGCGTGCCCATTTGGGCCCCGACAACGCTGCCGATCAGCAAGAGACCCGCTAGGACGATATCTACCGCGTGCGTCGTCAGCGCGTGGACCATGGTCGTAATGGCGGTCACGAACAGGATTTGGAACAGCGATGTGCCGACAACGACACGGGTTGCCATGCCCAATAAATAGATCATGGCGGGCACTAGAATAAAGCCGCCGCCCACGCCCAGCAGCACCGTCAGGATACCTGCCACAAAGCCCAAAGCGATGGGCGCAAGGGGGGAGATATAAAGACCTGACGCGTAAAAGCGCCAACGCATCGGCAGGCTGGCGACAATCGGGTGGTGCCGCCGCTTGCGCGCCACAAGGGGTGCGCCTGCCCTTTTCGCAGCAATGGCCGTCCAGGCGTCTCGCGCCATCAATCCGCCAATCCCGGCCAGCAGAACAACGTACATGATGGCGATGACGGTATCCATCTGGCCCGCGCTTTCCAGAACCGCGAACACGCCAGCGCCTGCCAGTGATCCCACCAGGCCCCCCAGCACCAATAAGGCCCCCATGCGCACGTCCACGCCGCCGCGTTGCCAATGCGCCAGCACACCCGACACGCTGGCGCCCGTGACCTGCGTTGTGGCAGATGCCGCGGCAACTGTTGGTGGAATGCCATAGAGGATCAAAAGTGGGGTGGTCAGAAAGCCGCCACCCACGCCGAACATCCCGGACAAGATGCCCACGCCGCCACCCAGCAACACCAGCAAAAGGGCGTTGACCGACATATTGGCAATCGGCAGGTAGATATCCATAACGCCATGTCCTAGC
>JAHEGQ010000011.1 GCA_024645025.1 Sphingomonadaceae bacterium | reverse complement strand
GCCGTTGGTCAGCCGAGATTTACTTGCTCTTTGCCGAAGGGCGGCCCGACATCTGGCCCGCAGGCGATTTAGCCGTGCAGATTGAGATTGGACGGATTTTGGGATTGCCAGACCGGCCGAGCGAACGTGAAGTCCGCGCCTTGGCTGAAAAATGGCGGCCGCATCGCGGGGCGGCGGCGGTCTTGGCCTGGCATCATTACAATACGACGACGATTTAACGCGACGGCGCTGCCGCTGGCGTCAGGAGCGCCGCCGCTTCCAGCCGGGAAAGGGCCGCGCGGATCGCCACATAGCGCCGCGCTTGGTTCAGCCAGCCGCGCGCCTTGACGGCACCGGGCATGGTTGCAACCTCCCGGATGGCCAGATCAACCCGCTCCTGCGCCATCGCCTGAGTCGCTCGGGCGAATTTATGGGCGGGGGCTTCGGATGGCGCGTCGGTGCGTCGGACAACGACCAATCCTTGTAAGCCCTGCATGACGCTATCCATCAAGTTGCCTTGGGGGGATGCAAGGCTGAGCTGCGCCTCGGCTAGCCCCTGGTTGAGTTGCGCCAGCGTTACAGGTTGGCGGGCGCCGGTAATGATCAACGCCACATCGCTCGGCGCCGCCGTTCCAAATTGCATTTGGAGGAGGCCCTCCAGATATCCAAGTGGCAGGCCCTGGTCGACCGCTCGGCGCACCGATGTGAGGATCAGAAGGCGCTCTGCCCGGCTTGCATCCGCCTTGGCGGAGGCTGCCCTGCGTTCGGCCTCGGCCAAGCGGGCTTCCAGCGCCGCCATGCGCGCCTCTGCCACGGATAGGCTGAAGGGTGTGATTGCCCCATTTGGGGAGGCTGCAACCGGCAGCACAGCCGCTGGCTGTGCGGGTAACGGCGCAGGCGCGGTTTCAGGCCTTTCGCGCCAAAAAAACCAGACCAGCGCCGCTGCGGCCATCAGAAACAGCACAACCGCGCCGCGCACAAGTCCCCGGATGGCTTGGGCCGGGCGGGCCGATAAGGTGGCGGGCGAGCTGTCGTCTGTCATCCGGCTGTTTTGCCCGGAACAGCGCCTCGGCACAAGGGCAGGGCGCAGGCCAGCATCGCCGTTGCAGATGGCGTGTCTGGCCAGTGCACCGATTGCCAGCCCGGCCCGGCAGCTTTGGCCGCTTGGGCGCTGATCGCAATCAGATCAATCTGATGGCGTGCCGTGGCGATGCGCCGTAGCCGATCGGCCATGCGGGGCGAGTGCGCCAAAACCACGCAGGGGCCAGACAGAGCCGTGATCAGGTTTGGGGCAGGGGGTAAATCGACCGTACGATAGACGATCTGCACGTCAAGGGTCAGCGCCGGATGGTGGAGGGGGCGGTGCGGATCGCCAGCAAGGTGGAGCAAGCGTTGTGCGCCTTGCACCGCAGCCATTGCCACAACATCCTGTCCATTGCCCGGCCCGATCCGAATGTCGGCAAAACCGGCCTGCTGCGCTGCACGCGCCGTTGCGGGTCCAACCGCATAGACAGGTAAGCGCCGCAGATCTTTTGGCAAATCCTTGGCCTGCAAAATGCTGTTCGCGCTTGTAATCAATAATCCATCATAACTAATTGAATTATCGTAATTCCATGGCACAGATTCAAAGGCGAATAAGGGGGCCGCTACAATGGTCAGGCCTTCCGCACGCGCGGTTGCGGCGGTTTGGCTATTGCCCGGTTCGGGCCGCGCGATAACCAGAGGCTTCATCCGAAAATGGCTCTGAGGCCGGGGCTGGCGCCGGCGAGCAGATCAGCCGCAAGGGCCGCCGGATCAGCGCTTTCCCCCGCAATGCATTCGCGCCCATCTTCGCTCAGGATTTCGCCCTTCAGCACCATTTGGCCGTTCGATATTCGCGCCAGTGCGGCAACCGGCGAATGACAACCCGCCTTCAGTCCGGCCAGAAAGCGGCGTTCAGCCATGACGCAAGAAAATGTGTCTGGATCGTTGATCGGCGCGAGCAGGGCGCGGATCTTTTCATTGGCAGCCAGCGTTTCGATGCCAACAGCGCCTTGGGCGGGTGCTGGCAGCATCTCTGTTTCAGGGATCGTGGTGCCGGTATCGGCCATGCCCAACCGGTCCAATCCCGCCGCCGCCAACAAGGTGGCGTCGGCTTCCCCAGCTGCAAGCCGCGCTAGGCGGGTGGCCACATTGCCGCGGAACAGGACGATGTCCAGATCCGGCCGGATCCGCTTCACTTGCGATGCCCGACGGGGGGAGGAGGTGCCGACCCGCGCGCCGGGGGTAAGGACGGCCAAGCTATCGGCCCCGATCAGCCGATCGCGCACATCTGCGCGGGGCAGCATAGCAACAATCGCCAGCGCATCCGGGCGAAAGGTCTCCACATCCTTCATGGAATGGACGGCAAAGTCGATTTCACCTTCGCCCAATGCCCAATCCAGCTCTTTGGTCCACAGTGCCTTGCCGCCAACCTCTGCCAGCGCGCGATCCAAGATCCGGTCGCCGCTGGCCGTCATCGCGACGATCTCGACGCGATCGGGCGACCAGCCATGCGCCAATAACAGCGCATTTCGGACCATTTCGGCCTGTGCAAGGGCAAGGGGGGAGGCGCGTGTGCCAAGTTTCAGAACTGCGTCGGTCATGGTGGTGCTTGTGCTAGCCGTCTGCGCGGCTAGAGGAAAGTCCAATGGCATTGATCCTTGGCCTAGAATCAAGCTGCGACGAAACAGCAGCGGCGCTGGTCACCGGCGCGCGGGCGGTTCTTGCCCATCGTTTGGCGACGCAAGAGGCGCAGCACCGGCCCTTTGGCGGCGTTGTGCCCGAAATCGCGGCGCGCGCCCATGTGGAGGTGATGACGCCGCTGGTCGAACAGGCTTTGGCCGAAGCCGGGGTGCGCCTGTCCGATGTGGATGCCATCGCAGCAACGGCAGGTCCGGGGCTGATCGGTGGCGTGATGGTGGGGCTGGTCACCGGCAAGGCCTTGGCCCATGCCGCTGGCAAGCCGCTGATCGCCGTCAATCATCTGGAAGGCCATGCCCTAAGCCCGCGGCTGGCCAATCCCAATTTGCACTTTCCCTATCTGCTGCTGCTCGTTTCGGGCGGGCATTGCCAGTTGCTGTTTGTGGAGGGCGTGGGCCGCTATCGGCGGTTGGCGACAACGATTGACGATGCAGCCGGCGAAGCATTTGACAAAACGGCCAAGCTTCTGGGCCTCGGTTTTCCGGGCGGCCCGGCAGTGGAACAGGCGGCCAAGCAAGGTGACCCAAAGGCGGTGCCGCTGCCGCGTCCGCTGCTGGGCGCGCGCGAGCCGCATTTTTCCTTCGCAGGCTTAAAAAGCGCTGTGCTGCGCGCGCGCGACGCGGGCCTTTATCGCCCAGAGGATATTGCCGCTTCATTCCAACAAGCCGTGGTGGATTGCCTGATCGACCGGACGGCTCGGGCGATCGATATCGCCGATGGGGCAACGGCCTTGGTCGTCGCGGGCGGGGTTGCGGCTAACGGCACCATTCGCGCCGCGCTGGAAGCGTTGGCAGCACGCCAGGGCCTGCCGTTTTTCGCGCCGCCGCTGTGGCTATGTACCGATAATGCGGCCATGATCGGATGGGCGGGGGCAGAGCGCTTTGCAGCCGGCCTGACCGACCCGCTTGATATTGCTGCACGTCCGCGCTGGCCACTGGATCCAGATGCGGAAAAGGCGCGTGGTGCAGGGGTGAAGGCATGAATCTTGGCGTAATTGGGGGCGGCGCCTGGGGCACGGCATTGGCGCAAGTGGCTGCGTCTGCTGGGCAGCCGACACTGTTGTGGGCGCGCGAGCCCGAGGTGGTTCAATCTGTTAACTTATCTCATGAAAACAATATCTTCCTGCCGGGTGTTGCCTTGTCGAAAGAAGTTGTCGCAACGTCCGATTTGAAGGATCTGGCCGCCTGTGACGCGCTGTTGGTTGTGACGCCCGCGCAGCATGTGCGCGCGGTGCTTGCCGAGGCCTCTATCGGATCCCGGCCGCTGATTTTGTGTGCCAAGGGGATCGAAGCACAGACGCAAATGCTGATGTCAGAAGTGGTCGCGCAAATCTGTCCGGCTGCCCCGATTGCCGTCTTGTCGGGACCGACCTTTGCGCATGAAGTGGCGCGGGGCCTGCCAACAGCCATTACCCTTGCGTGCGCGGATGAAGCACTGGGCCGCCAATTGGCGGAACGGATCGCCCAGCCGGGATTTCGCCCTTATTTGTCCAATGATGTCGTTGGTGCGGAAATTGGGGGCGCGGTTAAAAACGTCCTCGCTATCGCTTGTGGCGTGGTGGAAGGGGCTGGGCTGGGGCAGAATGCCCGCGCTGCCCTGATTGCACGGGGCTTTGCGGAAATGACCCGCTTTGGCGCGGCACGTGGCGCCAGGGCAGAAACCTTGGCTGGGCTTTCGGGGCTAGGGGACCTTGTGCTGACCTGTTCGTCCACAAGTTCGCGCAACTTCTCGCTTGGGAAGGGATTGGGCGAGGGTCAGTCGGCCCATGCGCTGCTTTCAGATCGACGCACCGTGGCCGAAGGCGCGTTTACGGCACCCGTGCTGCAAGAAGCGGCCCGTGCCGTGGATGTTGAGATGCCGATCGTCGACGCCGTTTGTGCGCTTTTGGCGGGCGAGATGGACGTTCTCGGGGTGATGGCGGCGCTGTTGGCGCGCCCGATCAAGGGCGAGGCCCACGACTGATCAAAAGTCGACCGCGATGCCTTTCAGTTCCCAATCGCCATAGCGAACCGGGTTGAGACCCAGCGGATCGTCCTTTTCGTCTTTCTGCGCGGCAGGCTCGGGCTGGGGCACGGGCGGCGATTTGGATAAGTAGGCGGGGGGTTTTACATGGGCCGGACGTTCGCCCATATGACTTCTCCTGATCTTGAAGCGTGCAAGAATATTCCCCACATTGGGCCGGGCACCTGGAGAGATCAAGTGAACGGTTTCAAAACAATGATGCTTTTGTCGGCGCTGACAGCTCTGCTGATGGCGCTTGGCTTTACCATAGGCGGGGGCCAGGGGGCGGTGATCGCCTTTGTTCTGGCCTTGGGCATGAATGCCTTTTCCTATTGGAATTCGGACAAGATTGTCCTGCGGATGCACGATGCGCGTGAAGTGGACGCCTCAACCGCGCCAGATTTTTACCATATGGTGGCCGATCTGGCCCGCCGGGCAGAGTTGCCGATGCCCAAGGTCTTCATCATCGACTCACCCCATCCCAATGCCTTTGCAACGGGCCGCGATCCAGACCATGCGGCGGTCGCGGCGACGACAGGTCTGCTCAATATGCTAACCCGGGATGAGATTGCGGGCGTGATGGCGCATGAACTAGGCCATGTGAAAAACCGCGACACGCTGATCATGACCATGGTTGCAACGGTGGCAGGCGCAATTTCCATGCTGGCGAATTTCGGGATGTTTTTCCGCAGCGAAGACAATCGGGGGAATATGCTGGCGACGATCATGGCGGTGATCGTGGCGCCCATTGCCGCGATGATCGTGCAAATGGCGATTAGCCGGACACGCGAATATGGGGCGGACCGAGCGGGGGCCGAAATTTCGGGCAATCCGCTGGCGCTTGCCTCCGCACTCGCCAAGATTTCGCGGGGGGCAGAAGCCATCCCCAATCCCGTTGCGCAGCAGATGCCAGCCGCCGCGCAGCTTTACATCGTGCCTGCTCAGGTGTCGGAACTGTTTTCGACGCATCCCGCGACAGAGAAGCGCATCGCCGCGCTGCAGGATATGGCGGGCCATGTGCCACCGGCCGTATCAGGCACCCGGCGTAGCGCGTTGAATCCGCTGGGCTGACAAGACGGCTCCGCCGCGCTAGGGCGGGGGATGACCGATATTCAGGGACTTCCCGCTCGCCGCGCGGCGCTCACCTTGCTGGACGCCGTGCTGCGGCGCGGACAGGCGTTGGAATCTGCCTTGGGCAGCGCGACGCGCGGGATAGACAATCCGGCGGATCGGGCGCTGGCCCATGCCATTGCGTCTGAAACGCTGCGCCATATTCCCGATCTGGATGATCTGATTGACGGTGCAACCCGCCAGCGCCTGCCCGATGATGCCAAGGCGCGGATGGTGTTGCGACTGGCGCTGACCCAAGCCCTTATCTTGGGAACGCCGCCCCATGCCGCGATCGCAACCGCGTTGCCGCTGCTGGAGGGCGGGCCGCGCCGTCTGGTGCATGGCGTTTTGGGCACGCTGTTTCGCGCCAAGGCTGCCTTAAGGTCGGTTCCGATGCTGCCGCCTGCTGTCGAGGCGCGCTGGACCAAAGCTTGGGGCGCGGCGATGGTCGGGCAGGCATCGCAAGCGCTGGCCGCGCCGCCGCCACTGGACCTGACGCTGAAAGACCCGGCGCAAACCGCGCATTGGGTCGAGGCACTGGAAGGGCAAAGTCTTGCCCCCGGCCATGTGCGGGTATCGCGCGATCTTGCTATCCCCGATTTGCCTGGTTTTGCCGATGGACATTGGTGGGTGCAGAATATCTCTGCATCTGTTCCGGCGCGCCTTTTGGGGGCTGGTGACGGGCGTCAGGTGCTGGATTTATGTGCCGCTCCAGGCGGCAAAACAATGCAGCTCGCCGCCGCGGGCTGGCACGTCACAGCCCTAGAGCGCGAGGAACGGCGTCTGGCGCGGTTGCAGGAAAATCTTGCGCGCACGGGCCTTGCTGCCAGCTGCATCGCAGCGGATGTCTTCAAATGGCAACCAGTGGCGCTGGTGGATGCGATCCTGCTGGATGCGCCGTGCAGCGCAACCGGGATCTTTGCCCGCCACCCAGACGTTCTCCACAGGATTCGTGCGCGCGATATCGCGCAATTGGCCGCCGCTCAGGCACGGATGGTTGCGCGTGTGGCTGACTGGCTGAAACCCGGCGGGACGCTTGTCTATGCCACCTGCAGTCTGGAGCCGGATGAAGGGGAAGTCGTAGCCGAACAGGCCATTAAGCTGGGCCTTCAGCTGGTTGCGCCGGACCAGAACCTCTTGCCTGAAGGGATCATTATTGCCCCGCAAGGCTGGGTGCGCATCTTGCCGGGACATGGGCGGGACGGCTTCTTTATTGCCAGCTTCGTCCGGGGCTGACCGCCTTGCCCCTGGCGCGGGTCAGGATTAAGGCCTTATCGCATGACTCGCCCCATCCTTATCGCCCCTTCGATTCTCTCTGCAGATTTTGCCCGTTTGGGTGAAGAGGTGCGCGCGATTGATGCGGCGGGGGCCGATTGGATCCATGTCGATGTGATGGACGGGCATTTCGTCCCCAATATCACGATCGGGCCGATGGTGGTTAAAGCGCTGCGTCCGCACACCGAAAAGGTGATGGATGTCCATTTGATGATTACGCCGGTGGATCCAATGCTGGATGCCTTTGCCGAAGCCGGGTCTGATATCATCACTGTCCATCAGGAAGCGGGGCCGCATTTGCACCGCACCGTGCAGCGCATCAAGGCGCTGGGCAAGAAGGCAGGCGTTTCGTTGAACCCGTCAACGCCTGCCAAGATGTTGGACTATATGTATGAAGACATTGACCTTATTCTTGTGATGAGCGTCAATCC
>JAHEGQ010000008.1:2262-7577 GCA_024645025.1 Sphingomonadaceae bacterium | reverse complement strand
CGGCCATCAATGCGCCGGAAGAGCTGCAAGCCATAAAGCGATTATTACGCACCTATTTTCCCCTTTTCAAAAGGTTAGTCATCAAACGTTCGTGTATTGTGGCAGGATCCGCAGTCTTCGGACGTGCGCGGGTGTTCGTTATTCGGTTTGCCTTCTGCAATGATCCCGTTGTGACAGGAATCGCACCGACCCAAGGCATCCCCATGGCTGATGTGGATCGATGTCCAGCTGGTCGTGCTGGTGTGGCAATTGACGCAGAGATTTGTGGTGATCGGGTGCGTCGGCGGGCGGCCGGTTGCCGTCGTGCCATTGTGGCAACTCGCGCACGATCCGGTGATCCCGTCATGCGTGAAGGTCGCGGGGCTCCACGCCGTTGTCGAGTGACACGTGCTGCATTCTGCAGAGGTTTGAATATGCGTGGCGGGTTTGCCTGTCGCCTTTGTGCCATTGTGACAGCTCGAGCAGGTGCCAATTACATCATTATGGTTCACAGCCTTGGCCGGCGACCAAGCGGACGTCACATGGCAATCTTCGCAGATCGTGTTGGTTGAGATGTGCGTTGCCGACTTCCCGGTTGCAGTAGTGCCATTGTGACAGGACACGCAGGTTCCCATGACATTGGAATGGCTGAACGTCGCCGGGCTCCAAGCTGTTGTCGAATGGCAGGTGCTGCATTCTGCGGTCGTTTGAAGATGCGTCGCAGGCTTGCCGCTGGCCTTTGTGCCATTGTGGCAGCTGGAACAGGTACCAATCAGATCATTATGGTTCACGGTCTTGGTGGGCGACCAAGCCGACGTCACATGGCAATCCTCGCAGACATTATTGGTCGAAATATGCGTCGCGGATTTGCCGGTGGCTGTCGTGCCATTATGACAGGACACACAAGTTCCAGTCACACTGGAATGGCTGAACGTCGCGGGCGTCCATGCCGTGGTTGAGTGGCAGGTGCTGCATTCGGCCGATGTCTGAAGATGCGTCGCAGGCTTACCGCTGGCCTTGGTGCCATTATGGCAGCTAGAACACGTGCCAATCACGTCCGCATGATTGACAGCCTTGGTGGGCGTCCAGCCATTGGTTGTGTGGCAATCCTCGCAGGTGTTCGTCGTTGATATGTGCGACGACGACTTTCCGGCAGCAGTTGTTCCGTTGTGGCAAGAAGAACATGTGCCTGTGACGCTGGCATGGCTGAACGTTGCCGGGCTCCACGCATTGGTTGTGTGGCAAGTGCCGCATTCGGCCGATGTTTGAAGATGGGACGCGGGCTTGCCCGTGGCCTTGGTGCCATTATGGCAGCTGGAACACGTGCCAATCACATCATTGTGATTGACCGCCTTGGCGGGCGACCAAGCGCTGGTCGTATGGCAATCCTCGCACGTTGTATTGGTCGAGATATGTGTCGACGATTTGCCCGTTGCACTTGTGCCATTGTGGCAGGACGAACAGGTGCCGCTGATATTGGCATGGCTAAAATTGGCGGGCGACCAGGCCGAAGTGGTGTGGCAGGTGCTGCATTCTGCCGTGGTGGCGATATGTGTCGTCGGCTTCCCGGCGGCGCTGTTGCCATTGTGACAACTGGCGCAGGTGGCACTGGTATTGGCATGATTGAAGGTGGCCGGTGTCCAGCCGCTAATCTTGTGACAGTCCTCGCACGCATTGCTTGTCGGCAGGTGGGTGGCCGATTTTCCGCGCGCAGTGGTGCCGTTGTGGCAGCTCATACAGGTGCCGGAAACGCCGCTATGGTCAAAACGGGCCGAGTTCCAGCTCGTTGTCGAATGGCAGCTGCTACATTCCTGCGTCGTCGCGATATGGGTGGATGGCTTGCCGGCCGCCTGAATGCCATTGTGACAGCTCGCGCAACTCAAAGCCGTCCGACTATGGTCAAATTTCGCGATCTGCCAGCGGCTGGTCGTGTGACAGCCGTCGCAATCCGACTGAGTGCGCACATGGTTCGCCGACATACCCGTGGCACGGGTTGAATTGTGGCATCCCTTGCAATCTTTGGGGGTGCCCTTGAATTGGCCATCCTTGTGGCAGCTATCGCAGCTGACAGAGGCATGTTCGCCGGTCAGGGGAAATCCGGTGGAGAAGTGATCGAATGCTTTGGAGGGCGCGCTGTCACGAGCCGAAACGGGTATCGCCACGAAGAGCAACGCCAGCATCAACCCGGCCAAAGCCAGAAAACGTTTTCCCACCAAGCTTAGCATCGCAGCAACGGCTGTACCTTGCGTTCTTTAACGCCTGAGCAGCCCAAAAATAGCGCCACCCAAAGCGTCCAACTCGTTCAGACACCTGAACTTTATGGTGTATCTAAATCTGGATTACCCGCAAAATTCAACTCAAGATGTCGATAACTAAGTGTCGCTCAGCGGAAATAGTTTAAGAATGTCAGCTTGGTGTCAGATAGATTTCAAACCGTTGCGAATGTATCTCATTTAGTCAGTAATATTTCATGAAAACTTGTCGTTACGTGGCAACGCGCGCAATCTTCGCCAAATCCACCACGATGAACATCATTTCGGCGGTGGCAATCGACACATTGCGATCCTAATTTTGCCGGATCCCCGGGGCGACTGTGGCACGCAGAGCAGATCAAGCCCTGATGCCGACCGGTCAGCGCAAAGCGCGTCGACCGATCATGATCAAATCGCCATGCCGCCCAATTGGTGCTGTTATGGCATGTCTGGCATGGCGCCGGGGTGCCCAAAGCGCCCGCATGATGGGTGTCGTCATGGCAGGACGCGCAGGTAACGCCCTTTGCGACAAAGCTTTTGTCGACATGGCAAGCCCCACATTGCTGTTGTGCATGCTTACCCAAAAGCGGGAAGCGGGTCAGCGCGTGATCAAAACGGACCCCCACTGCCCAACCGTCGGCACTGTGGCAGCGCTGACAGTCGCCGCCCAACTTCCCGGCATGGGCATCATCTTTGGCATGACAGGCGCCGCACTGGGTTGACAGCTTCACCTGATCGGCAGGCTGGACATGGCACGCCTCGCACCGCGCCTGTGCGTGTTTTCCAACCAAGGGAAAGCCGGTCATGCTATTGTGATTGAAGTTGACGGACTTCCAGGCTGTCGTGGTATGGCACCGGCCGCAATCGGGCCCATTTCCACCTTTATGCGCATCGTCAGCGGCGTGACAACTGGAACACGCGGTGGATGGCTTGGCGGCCTTTGCCGGCTGTTTGTGGCACGCGGCGCAGGTGGCCGTTCGGTGTGCACCGCGCAGCGGAAATGCCGCCACCTGATCATGATTAAAGCTGATTTGCTGCCAATTTCGGGGGGTATGACACGTCGCGCAATCGGGGCCGTTTTGCCCTTTGTGCACGTCGTTGCGGGCATGACAGCTGTTGCAGCTGCGCGCCGGATTTTTGATAGCGTTACCCGGGCCATGGCAGGCGGTGCAGGCCGCATCCGCATGGCCGCCGGTCAGAGGAAAGCCGGTTGTTGAATGATCAAAGCTGACACTGGCCCAGGCTGTTGTGCCATGGCAGCTGGCGCAGTTCGTTCCCCTGCGGCCCTTATGCGCATCATCACCAGCATGACAGGCAACGCAGGTGCGCCCCAAGCCCTTCCAGCGCTGACCAACATGGCACGACATACAGGCCGCGGCCCGGTGCGCACCCGTCAGCGCAAAGCCGGTTTGGGTATGATTAAAGCCCTGCACAGGTTTCCAAGCCGCTGTCACATGGCAGCTTTGGCAGGCGCGGCCCAATTGTCCGCGATGCGGATCCTTTCGCGCATGGCAAGTGGCGCAATCGCGTGCCAATCCCTTGTAGTTATTTCCTGTCCCATGACAGGCGGTGCAGGTCACACGCTGGTGGGCGCCGGTCAGGGGATAGTTAGAGAACGCATGGTTGAAATTGGCCCGATCCAGCCTAACCAATCCAAAACCACGCCCTTTATGATCACTGTGGCAGGTTTTACACGCGCCGGTGCGCGCGGGCGCAAATTTGCCGTGATACCCCTGTCCTCTGGCGATATCCGTCCCGACGGCCTTATGGCAGGCAATGCATTTTCCGTTCTGCGCGGTTTTTTGGAACGAGCTATGGCAAGCGCTGCAATTGGCCTCCAGCTTGGCATGGGCACCAGCCAACGGCCCAGGCGTAATCAGCCTTTCTACAATGCTTTGTGCAAAAACGGGGGCCGCCAGCAGCGCCAGAAGCAACAAGACAAGGCGCAGCGCTTTGCCCATCAGTACATATGCACGGCGACAATGTGCAAAATGACGGCCGCAACCATCAGGATGAACAAAGGCATATGCAGCAAATGCCAAAGCCGCAGCAACCGATCATAAAAGGCGAATTCGGCGACCCGCCGAACCGCGCGAAACCATTCCGACAGCACGTCGCCGCTGGCTTCCGACCATTGCCCAGCCTGCCGCAAACGCGCCCGCAAGCGGCGCTCTGCCAAGCGTGTTTCAAAACTGAGGCCCAGAACCGCAGCGGCACTGGTCCAAAAACTGCGCCCCGCATGGGCCGCGCGTAGCTCATAGGGATGAAATTCATGCTCAACGGCCGCTTGAGGAACCCCTGCCGCCACAAGATGGTCCAATAGATCAACCATTTCAGCGCGCAGCGTCCGCAATTCAATCTTGCGGCCCGAATAGCCCCGGTGGACGCGACCATAAAAGAAGCGCCCGACCAATCCGCTGCTCGCCACCACGATCATCGCCCCCAGCGCAACTGCGCTATTCAGCGCACCCCAGCTAAATCGCGCATGATACAGGATCGCCAACGGCCCAAGCAGCCCCAGAACCATATGAAGGCGAAACCAGAAGCCCACACTGCCCGGGGCCCGACGCCCTGGCTTGGCCCGTTTGCGCAAAGGATAGCCGAGCAGAATGATCATCAAAATTCCGCCGATGATACCAAGCGCATAGCCAAAACCTTGCTCGGGATCGATGACAGTTGCGGCCCTGTTGGACCAACCCCAGAAAAGACCCAGCGCAACGATCAGGACGATCAAAAGCGAGGCAAGGCGTTCAACCTTCCCCGCGATCAGACTTGGTTTTGAGGAAGTAACCGTCGTTTTAGGCGTGAAGTTAGACATTAAATTTGATGCTCATCAATGTTGGCACGAAAAAAGCCAAGCATATTGGCCATAGCGTTGGTTTAACCGTCTGGGGAAGGAACGACATCACCTTATCTTACTGGAGCATCGCTTCATCGAACCTCTTCATTTTCGTTAGACTATTGTCAGCTACCATCACAAGAAACATTCTTATCAGGAAGTTTAAGGGCTAAGCGCGCCCAATTATTCGCGGAGGCAAATACGATTATGCTACAATATTTGGTCGTCGGCCTTGCGGGTGTCGC
>JAHEGQ010000008.1:0-2223 GCA_024645025.1 Sphingomonadaceae bacterium | reverse complement strand
AGCCCGTGAGACGATGTTCCCAAAAGCCGCCGCCGCGCCTTCCCCAGCGGACACTTCGACGGAGGATCATGAAACGCGACTGCCTTCCAACCGAAAGCTTTTAGCAGGGGCCGCGGCGATTGTGGTTTTCGCGCTTGGCGTTCTGCTGATTTGGGATGGGCAAGAGGGCAAGGCCCCACCCGCTGGAGCGACCGGTGCCAATGGTCAACAACTGGCCGATGTTGATACGATGATCGCCGGCCTGGCTGCACGACTGGAGAAAAACCCCCAGGATGGCGAAGGTTTTCGTATGTTGGGGTGGTCCTATTTGATGACCGGTCACCCTGATAAGGCGATCGATCCCTATAAGCGCGCACTGGCCCTGTTGCCCAATCAGGCCAATGTACATGCCGGCTATGGGGAGGCTCTGGCAACGACGGCGGGCGGACAGGTAACCGCAGAAGCCAAAGCCGCCTTTGACAAAGCCCTGCGCCTTGACCCCAGTGAACCGCGCGCCCGCTATTTCCAATCTCTCTGGCTGGCGCAAAATGGGCAAGAAGCCCGGGCGCTGGATCAATGGATCGCCCTTGCCAATTCAGGTCCGGCCGATGCCACATGGCAAGCCGATGTCCGTCGACAGATTGACGCCGTCAGCAAGAAGCTGGGGGTTGATGTATCGGGTCGATTGACGGCAACGCCTGTCGTTGCTGCCCCTAGCACAGCTGCGGGCGCTCTGCCCCCGCCAGACCCCGCGGCCGAGCGTGCAGCCAACGCCTTACCTGAGAGTGACCGGCGCGCGATGATCAACCAGATGGTTGAAGGACTGGCGGCAAAGCTGCGGGCCAATCCAGCAAATCCAGATGGTTGGGCGCGGTTGCTGCGGTCCCGTATGGTATTGAAACAGTCCGATCAGGCGGCCAAAGACCTTGTTGCTGCCCGTAAAGCGCTGACCAAAGATCCGGCTGGCCTTGCCCAAATCAACGCCGTTGCGCGCGAAACCGGGGTGCCGGGCGCCTGATTATGGGTTCGGGTCTTTTATTGCTGGTTTACGCCCTGCCATTGGCGGGGATTTGGATCATTTGGTCTCAGGTGGGTAAAGCCCGCTCGCGACGGGCCAAGGCGGTCTTGCTGGACAATCTTCAGGCCGGGCTGAACGAACCCAATTCGCTCCACCCCGTGATTGATCCCAACAAGTGCCTTGGCTGCGGCTCGTGCGTGCACGCCTGTCCCGAAAAGACGGTCTTGGGCATCATTGATGGCGAAGCCATGCTAATCGACCCCACCGCCTGTGTCGGCCATGGCGCGTGTCAGACAGCCTGCCCCACAGATGCCATCGCTTTGGTGTTCGGCACGGCGACCCGTGGCGTTGAAATCCCCGTCCTGACGCCCGATTTTGAAACATCGGTTCCCGGCATCTATATTGCAGGGGAATTGGGTGGCATGGGTTTGATCCGTAACGCTATTGAACAGGGCCGTCAGGCAATCGCCGCCATTGCGGCACGCACTGCCCAAGTCAAACATTTGGGCGACAAAGCCGTTTTGGATGTCGTCATCGTCGGCTGCGGCCCAGCCGGGATTGCGGCCAGCCTTGGCGCGATGGAACGCGGCTTAACCTTCGTAACGCTGGACCAATCGAGCCTTGGCGGCACCGTCGCCCACTTTCCGCGCGGCAAGCTGGTGATGACGGCCCCCGCCACCCTTCCCATCATCGGAAAGGTTCGTTTTGGGGAAGTCAGCAAGGAAAAGCTGCTGGCCTTTTGGCAAGATGTGCTGGCGCGTACCGGTCTATCTCCGCACTTTGAAGAGCAAGTGACCGCGATCAGCCAAGCCGATGGCATTTATGACGTGACGACAACCAAGGGCAGCTACAAAGCCCGGTCCATTTTGTTGGCGATTGGCCGCCGCGGCACGCCCCGACCCTTGGGCGTTCCAGGCGAAGATTTGTCCAAAGTGGTCTATCACCTCATTGACCCCGAACAATATGCCGGTCGGCACGTGCTGGTCGTCGGCGGCGGCGACAGTGCGCTGGAAGCAGCTAGCCGGATTGCCGAGCAACCTGGCACACACGTCACCTTGTCCTATCGCGGTGCCGCTTATGGTCGGGCGCGCGCGAAGAACCGCGACCGGGTGGAAGAACTGGCACGTCTGGGCCGGATTGAAGAATGCCTAAGAAGCCAAGTAGCTGAAATCCGAGACGACTGCGTGATCTTGGATTGCCATGGCACGCCTCGCACTCTGGCCAAT
>JAHEGQ010000107.1 GCA_024645025.1 Sphingomonadaceae bacterium | reverse complement strand
GCATTGCAGCCCCACAGGTTTGGGCGATCCGCTCTACCGCATCGCCGGGGCGGCAGCTGGTAATGTTGACACATTCGGTCATGCCATAAGCGGTGATGATATCCACCATGCCCAGTTCTCGACGGATGCGATCAATCAGCACAGGCGGCACAGTGGCGGCGCCGGTTGTGCCGCCGCGCAGCGAAGAGACGTCAAAGGGGTTGGCCTCCAGCTCATCCAACAACATCTGGAAGATGGTGGGCGGGCCGGGCAGGAAGGAAATGCGATCGTCCACAATATGCCGGATCGCCGCCTGCACGTCGAATTGTGGCATCGGGACCATGACCGCGCCAGCAATCAAGCAAGCAACCCAGCCGACCTTCATGCCAAAGCTATGGAAAAAGGGGTTGGCGATCAGATAGCGTTCGCCTTGCGCCAGCCCGGTATTGCCAATCCAGATGCCGCATTGGGGGATAACCCGTCCATAGGTCATCAGTACGCCCTTGGGCACGCCGGTCGTCCCGCTGGTAAACATGATGTCGGACACATGGTCCGGCGTCAGCTGCACCAGCGCCGCGCCAACCGCTGGGTCGGCAGGTCCGCTGCCGCTATCCAGAAAAGACCGGAAGTCGACATCCAGCCGCACCGTTTCCAGCAACTCCGGCAGGTCTTCCCCGGCCAGAAGCGCCTGAAAATCAATGCCGAGAAAGTTATCGACCGTAAAGATCAGCCGCGCATGGGTGCGGCGCAGAATATCGCCTGCTTCCCGCCCCTTTAACCGGGTATTCAGGGGGATGATCGACGCCCCGCACGTCATCGCGCCAACGGCGGCGACAACCCATTCACGCGAATTGGGCGCCCAGATCGCAATCCGATCTCCCTCGCCTACACCTCGGGCCAAAAGGGCCGAGGCTGCCGCCCGACATTCATCCCATAAGCGGTTAAAGCTCCATGCCTCGCCCTGTTCCAGCACCGCAGGCGCATCGCCCCACAAGCGGGCGGCCCGTTCTGCGGCATGGGGGATAGTCAGGGGCAGCGGCGTTGACATCAGGCGACCTCGAACAGCCCGGCCGCACCCATGCCGCCCGCGACGCACATCGACACGATGACATATTTCGCGCCCCGGCGCTTGCCTTCAATCAGCGCATGGCCAACCAAGCGGCTGCCCGTCATGCCAAAGGGATGGCCCAGCGCGATGCCGCCGCCGTTCACATTCAGCTTTTCAGGGTCAATGCCCAGTTTTTGCTGACAGTAAATCGCTTGGCTGGCAAAGGCTTCGTTGATTTCAAACAGGCCAATATCGTCGATCTTCAGCCCGGCGCGCGCCAGCAGCTTGGGGATCGCAAAAACCGGGCCAATGCCCATTTCATCCGGATCGCAGCCCGCCACCTGAAAGCCGCGATAGATGCCGAGAACGGGCAGGCCTTCTTTTTGCGCCGTCGCCAAATCCATGACGAGTTGGGCCGAAGCCCCGTCCGACAATTGCGAGGCATTGCCCGCCGTGATGTGGCGGCCTTCCTTGATGACCATGCCGTCCTTGAACACGGGCTTCAGCGTCGACAAACCTTCGGCCGTCGTGTCGCCTCGCACGCCTTCATCGGCCGAAATCGTCACCGTTTCGCGGCCGGTTTCATTGCCTTCCTTATCCTTCAACGATTTTTCAACCGTGATCGGCACGATCTCATCCGCAAATTTGCCCTCGGCCTGCGCCCGGCCAGCGCGTTGCTGGCTTTGCGCGGAAAAGGCGTCCTGCGCCTCACGGCTGATGCCATAGCGTTCCGCCACCACTTCAGCGGTTTCGATCATCGCCATATAGGCATAGGGATCGGCGTCGATCACGGCTTGCGCGCGGTTGCGCCAGGCAGGGGCAAATTTGTTGAGCGTCATGGAAATGGTTTCCATGCCCCCCGCCACCGCTACGTCAATTTCGTTGGCGATAATGCCGCGCGCCGCAAGGGCCACCGCATTAAGGCCCGACGAACATTTGCGGTCGAGCGTGAAGCCGCCCACGCTGTTCGGCAAATTGGAGGCATGAACCGTCAGGCGGCCCAGATTATAGCTTTGCGTGTTCCAGTGGTTGCCCACGCCCAGGTAGACATCATCGACACGCGCGGGATCAATCCCCGAACGGTCGAGAACCGCGTTGACAACATGACTGGACAAGACCGGCGCTTCGGTATCGTTAAAAGCCCCGCGATAGGCCTTTCCAATGGCGGTGCGGGCGGTGGCGACGATGGCGGCTTCACGCATGGGATGCTCCTTGGATCTGATTACAGGCCCGTCATATTGGACGGACCAAAATAGGCTTTCATTTCAACAACCTTACCAGCGTCATTGAAGCGGAAGATGTCAATCACATCGACCGTCACCATCTTACCTTCCAGCGTCAACTGAACGCGAAAGGCAAAGGCCGCATGATCGGTTGCACAGCGGATCGGCCCTTCCAGTCGCAGCTTTGCGCCGGTTTGCATCGATGCTGCATAAAAGGCGCGAATTTCGTCATGCCCGCGCTTGACGGGCGTGCCCACCGGGTCTTCCACCGTGGCATCGGGCGCAAACAAGGCGACGGCCAGTTCGGCATCACCCTTTTCAAACGCCTCGACATAGCCATGAACGGCGGCGGTCATCTGTTCAGCGGTTGCCATGCTCAAGTCTCCGGAAAATAACGGCTGATGGTATCAACAACGCAGGCGGGCTTGTCCGCCCCTTCAATCTCAACCGTCACGCGCACGGTAGACTGGATGGCGCCCTTCACCTCTTCCACGCCAACGATTTCGCCCACGCCACGGATGCGGCTGCCAACCTTGACGGGCGCCAGAAAGCGCAAGCGATCCGCCCCGACATTCACCGCATGGGCAAAGCCTTGTACCTCTATCAATTGGGGCAGGAAGAAATTGACAAGGCTCATCGTTAAATAGCCATGCGCGATGGTGCCGCCGAACGGGCCATCCTTCGCGCGGTCCACATCTACGTGGATCCATTGATGATCGCCCGTCACCTCGGCAAATCCGTTGACGCGATCCTGATCGATCATCAGCCAATCGGTTGGCCCCAGCACGGTGCCTTCGGCCCCGATAAGATCGGCGGGTTTGGCATAGATTTTTGTCATGGCTCAGGCCCGCTGACTGGACACGGAGACGATTTCCCCCGTCATATAGCTCGACAGGTCAGACGCGAGGAACATCATCACATTGGCGACTTCCCAAACTTCAGCCGGGCGGCCAAAGGCTTCCTGCGCCGACAGCTTGGCAAGCAGTTCGTCCGTCGTCACCTTGGCCAAGAAGGGGTGCATCGCAATGGATGGCGCGACCGCGTTGATCCGCACGCCATGTTCCGCCGCTTCCACCGCCGAACACCGGGTAAAGGCCATCACGCCCGCTTTCGCGGCCGCATAATGCGCCTGCCCCTTTTGCGCGCGCCAACCCAGGACGGAGGCATTATTGACGATGACACCGGTTTTGCGGGCATACATTGCGGGCAAAAAGGCCCGGGTCATGCGAAACACGCTGTTCAGCGTCACATCGAGCACCCGGTGCCACTGGTCGTCCGTCATATCGACGACATTTACTTCACCACCAAGCCCGGCATTGTTGATGAGCACATCAACATGGCCCAGCGCGGCAATCGCTGCGGCATGGAGCGCATCAACCTGCGCCTGATCGGTCACATCGCACACAAAAGTTGCCGGGCGCGTGCCGAGTTCTTCAGCGATACGGTCTGCGGCTTCGCCCAGACGGCGCTCGTGAAAATCGCTCATCAAGACGGCCGCACCTTCTTCCACCGCCCGCTTGGCAGCCGAAAAGCCAATGCCCGTGCCCGCAGAGGCCGTGACGACGACAGTTTTGCCCTTCAGCAAGCCGCGCGGTTCCGGATAGCTTGGCAGCATCAAATATCCCCCCGGGGTTCGCGCGGCATCCCCAGACCCCGCTCGGCAATCAAATTGCGCTGAATCTGGTTGGTGCCGCCGTAAATCGTGTCGGCGCGTGAATAGAGGAACAAATTGGGCAGCACGCTCCATTCATAATCCGCGCCTTCCGAGACTTCGCCCGGCTGGCCCAGAACGTCCATCGCCAATTCGCCCAACGACCGGCGCCAGCTGGCCCATTGGATCTTGTAGGTCAAAGCGGCCCCATCAATCTTGGAATGGTCGGTCGCGGACAACATCCGAAGCGCGCCATAGCGCATCAGCCGCAAGCCGATTTCTGCCTTGGCAAGCCGCTGGCGGATCAACGGGTCTTGGGCCGCGCCATTGGCCTTGGCCGCAGCGATCACCTCATCCAGTTCATTGCGGAAGCCCATTTGTTGACCAAGCGTGGACACGCCGCGTTCAAAGGCGAGCAAGCCCATCGCCACGCGCCAGCCATCGCCGATAGCCCCAATCAGGCTATCCGCCGGGCAGCGGGCATCGGTGAAGAAGGTTTCATTGAATTCGGCATCGCCATTAATCTGTTTGATCGGGCGGATTTCAATGCCGGGCTGGTCAATTTCCATCATCAGGAACGTCAGGCCCTTGGGGCCCTTTGACCCCTCCTCGCTGCGCGTCACAACGAAGATCCAATCCGAGATATGGGCAAGGCTGGTCCAGATTTTCTGCCCGTTGACGACCCATTCGCCCCCTTCAAGCCGCGCCTTGGTGCGCACGCTGGCCAAGTCAGACCCGGCATTGGGTTCCGAAAAGCCTTGGCAAAAAATCGTCTGGCCAGCGGCGATCCCGGGCAAGAAGCGCTTTTTCTGTTCTTCCGTGCCAAAGGTCAGCAAAGTTGGCCCAGCCAGTTCCACACCAATATGGTTGACGCGACCGGGCACCCCCGCGCGCGCATATTCTTCAGCAAAGATCACCTGCTGGGCCAGCGTCGCGTTGCGGCCGCCCCATTGTTCGGGCCAGCCGATGCAGCTCCATTTATGGGCTGCCAGTTGCTGCTCCCACTCCTTGCGGCGCTCGGCCTTTTCGGTGAGCGTGGTAATGCCCTTAATGTCCTTGAACTCGCCGGCCATCTGGCCGTTCAGCCACTCGGCGCATTCCCGACGAAAGGCTTCGTCGGCGGCGGAAAAACCAAGCTTCATGCCGCTTCTCCCAAAATCATCTTGGCGACCTCTTCCCGATGCCAATTCCCAGCGCCCAGCATCGATTGGATCGCCCGGGCGCGCTTGAAGAACAGATGCGCGTCATGTTCCCATGTAAACCCAATACCGCCATGCAGCTGGATCATATCGCCCGCGCACCTGAAATAGGTGTCCGCCGCAAAAGATTTGGCGGCATGAAGCGCCAGCGCGGCTTCGTCCGATCCTTCATCCACCGCGCACGCCGCCCAATAAACGGCCGAGCGCGCCTGTTCGATATCCACCATCATATCGGCAAGGCGGTGCTTATAGGCCTGAAACGACCCAATGGCGCGGCCAAACTGGACACGGTCCTTGGCATAGGCAACCGTGCGGTCCAGCGTTGCCTGCGCGCCGCCCAAGGCTTCTGCGGCGACGCAGATCCAGCCGCCTGCCCGCGCAGCCGCCATCGCCGCGACGGGATCCGCAAGCGGTTCACCCGCCACATTGGCCAGCGTCAACCGCGCATAAGGCCGCGTTTGATCCATGGTCGTTTGCGGCGTCACCGTCAGCCCGGCGGCACCGGCGTCGACCAGCCAAGCCCCCGCTTCTGATGCGACCAGAAACAGTCCCGCCACCGCGCCATGCGCCACAAAATGCGCGGTGCCCGTCAGCATATTGCCGTTGGCCTGAAGGTTATGCGATCCCGCAATAGCGGCAACCACCTCGCCGGAAATCAGGCGCGGCAGCCATGCCGATGCTTGGGCATCGCTGCCGCCGGCCGCCAGCGCTTGGCCAACAGTCGCCAAGCCCAGCAACGGCAAGGCCGCGACCTGCGCGCCCGCTGCTTCGGCGACAATGGCAAATTCAATCATGCCCAAGCCAGCGCCACCAGCCGCTTCCGGCAGGCCAACACCCGCCAAACCCAGTTCGGTGCAAAAGCTGGTCCAGAGATCATGATCGACGCCATCCGCGGCCATTGCCTTGCGGGTGCGTTCTGACGTGGCATTTTCAGCGAAAAAGGTCTTGGCCGTTTCGCCGATCATCACCTGTTCGTCGGTGAAAACAAATTCCATTATGCCGTCCCCCAAACCTTGCGCGGCGGAACGCGCTTGGCCAGCAGATCATCGACTGCGGCCCCAACATCCGCCGGGTTCCACTGCTTGCCGGCATCCACGACCGGGCCTTCGCGCCAGCCATCCTCAACCATGATTTTGCCGCCTTCCAATTCGAAAACGCAGCCTGTGACATGGGCGCTTTGGGCCGAACCCAGCCAGACGACGGTCGGCGCGATATTGGCCGGATCCATCACGTCAAAGCTGCTGCCCTGCGTTGCCATCTTGTCAGCAAAGGCCTGTTCCGTCATCCGCGTCCGCGCCGACGGCGCCAGCGCATTGGCGGTAATGCCATAGCGGCCCAGCTCTGCTGCCTGCACCAAGGTCAATGCGGCGATGCCGCCCTTGGCCGTCGAATAAGCAGCTTGCGCGATAGAGCCCTGAAGCCCTGCCCCGGATGATGTATTGATGATCCGGGCATCGACCTGATGCCCTTCTTTCTGCCGCGCGCGCCAATAATCTACGGCATGACGCGACAGGCAGAAATGGCCGCGCAAATGGACGTGCATTGTCGCATCCCATTCTTCCAGCGTGGCAGATACAAACATCCGGTCGCGCACGATCCCGGCATTGTTCACCACCACATGAAGATCGCCAAAAGCGCCAACCGCCGCGTCCACGATACGCTTGGCGGCATCCCAATCGGTAATGTCTTCATAATTGGCAATGGCCTTGCCGCCGCCTGCGATAATCTCGGCCACCACGCCATCCGCCGCACTGGTATCGCGGCCTTCACCGTTCAACGAAGTGCCGATGTCGTTGACGACGACATTCGCGCCTTCTGCAGCAAAGGCAAGCGCATAGGCCCGGCCAAGGCCACGCGCGGCCCCCGTAATGATAACCGTTCTGTTGTCGCAAATACCCATTACAGCCTCTCAATAATCGTCACATTGGCCTGACCGCCGCCTTCGCACATGGTTTGCAGGCCATAACGGCCACCCGTGCGTTCCAGCGCGTTCAGAAGCGTTGTCATCAGCCGCGCACCCGTGCCGCCCAGCGGATGGCCCAGCGCAATCGCGCCGCCATGAATATTGACCTTGTCATGCGGAATGCCGAGTTCCTTCATCCACGCCATTGGCACAGACGCGAACGCCTCATTGCATTCAAACAGATCAATCTGATCAATCGTCATGCCCGCCTTTTTCAAGGCATATTGCGTCGCCGGGATCGGCGCTGTCAGCATCCAGACAGGATCATCAGCCCGCACCGAAATGTGGTGCACGCGGGCGCGTGGCTTCAATCCATGTTCCTTAACGGCGCGTTCCGAAGCAATCAGCAGCGCGGCGGCACCATCGCAATTCTGGCTGGAAATCCCGGCGGTCACGATCCCGCCTTCCTGCACCGTGCGCAGCGCTGCCAGCCCTTCCATATTGGTCTGCGGGCGGATGGTTTCATCCATGGCCAGCTCTACCATGGGCGCGACTTCGCTATCAAACCAGCCATTGTCCCACGCCGCTTGCGCGCGCTGGTGCGACGTCACGGCAAAAGCTTCCATCGCCTCGCGGCTCAGGCCCCATTTCTGCGCAATCATTTCAGCCGAATTAATCTGGTTCAGCAGCCCGTCACCATAGCGCGCAATCCAGCCCGGCGAGGTGTTGAACGGGTTGGAAAAGCCATAG
>JAHEGQ010000104.1 GCA_024645025.1 Sphingomonadaceae bacterium | reverse complement strand
TGCTGGATGGGAAGGGCGATGCCGCAGCGCCGATCATCGCGCCCGACTGGCTGGCGTTCATGCGCACCCCCAGCCGGCGCGATGGCGGCTATGGGGGCCAAATCTGGCTCAACCGGCCCCGGCCCGCCGGGTCGGATGCGGCCCTGTTCCCGGGGCACGGGCCCGCTAGCCTGACCTCGGCCATTGGCCATCTTGGCCAATATGTTATCGCCTCGCCCGATCAGGGGGTGGTGCTGGTCCGCCTTGGCAAGACCAATGATCCCGATCTGGGGCCGGTGCGCGCCGCCCTCGCCCGGATCATCACCTCTCTTCCCAGCAAGGATGCCCCTTATGCCCAGCGTTAATGCCCGTATTTTTGCCTTTTTGTTGCGATCCACCGGGATGGTCCGGCGCAATTTTTCGGGCGGGGAGGCGCTTGACCGCGCGATTGGCAAGGCGCGTCAGGCCCCGCCCCAATTGCCAACCAAAAAGCAGCGCGCGCAGCTTGATATTCGGGAAGACAGCCATGCCGGCTATCCCGTTTGGCATATCGCCCCCAAGGGCCATGCCAACCCGCGTCGGCTCGTCTATTTTCATGGCGGCGGCTATATTTATGCGGCATCCAATTTTCATTGGGCCTTTTTGTGCCATTTGGCACAGGCGCATGGCGTTGCCATCATCGCGCCGCTTTATCCGCTTGCGCCCGAACATGATGCCGCCGCGACAACCCATTTCGCCTTGGACTTCTATCGCGATTTGCTCACGCGTCATGCCGCGGACGATCTTGTTGTCGGTGGCGACAGCGCGGGCGGCGGGTTGACGGCAGCACTGCTGATGGCCGCGCGCGACGCTGGATTGCCTTTGCCCCGGCGCAGCGTGTTGATCTGCCCTTGGCTCAATGCAGAGCCGGACCATCCCGATCAGGCCATCATTGAACCGCGCGATGCCATTCTGACGTGCAGCGGCATTGCCGATGCTGGTCGCCGCTATGCACGCGAATTGTCCGTCAAGGATCCGCGCGTCAGCCCCATCCATGGCGATTGGTCTGGCCTGCCTGACACCCTGATGTTTGCCGGCGGGGATGACATTCTTGTTGTGGACGCGCGTGCCCTGAAGGCAAAGCAGTCGGGTATCGCCTATGAAGAATTGCCCGGCATGATCCACGATTGGCCCATTTTCACCTTTCCCGAAAGCCGGGCCGCCCAGGCCCGCATGGCGCGGTTCATCCTCGGCTAAAGGGCGTCAGGCGGGTCGTTCTTCGGCCGGGTGGCCATCCGGGTCTGGGTGGATGATGACTTCGGTGTGGGGGAACTCTGCCATCAGCTGTTCTTCCACCTCATCCATCACGCGATGCGCTTCGGCCACGGTCATTTCGGCATCGACCCAGACATGGAACTGCACAAAGTCACGCGACCCGCTGGATCGGGTGCGAAAATCATGGATGCCGCGCAATTCCGGGTGGGATTGGGCCACCTCTAAAAAGCGTTTGCGCTTCGCCTCGGGCCATTCCCGGTCCATCAACTGGTCAATGGCATGGCTGGCAACGGCCCAAGCGTGCCAAACCAGCCAGAGCGCGATGGCAATGCCGAACACGGGGTCCGCCCCACGCAGGCCCAGCACGCCGTCCAGCACCAGCGCCACAATGACAGAGGCATTCAGCAACAGGTCGCTGGAATAATGGGCGCTATCGGCCGCGATCGCGATAGAGCCGGTCTGGCGCACGATGCGCCGCTGATACCAAATCAGAAGAAGCGTGGCGATGATTGCAAAGCCCGATACGGCAATGCCCAGCGTGGGATGCTCCGGGGCGGCGCCTGACCCCAAGCGCGTGATGGCTTGCCAGGCGATGCCAATCGCAGACAGGGCAATCAGCCATGTCTGGAACAAAGCAGAGAGCGCCTCTGCCTTGCCATGGCCAAAGCCATGATGTTCATCCGACGGCTCATGCGCCAGCCTAACCGAATAGAGGGTGACCAGCGAGGCGATGATATCAAGCGCGGTATCGGCCAGCGAGCCGAGGACCGAGACAGAGCCAGTGCTGATGCTGGCCCAAATCTTGAGCCCCAGCAATGTCGACGCCATGACCACGCTGGCAATCGCCGCGCGCGACGCAAGGCCCGCCCGGTCTTTATGCGGCAAATGCTGATGATGGTGTTCGTGGGTCAGGCTCATGGCGGATCAGGGATAGAGCAAGGTTTCAGCCCAGCCTGATCCCTGTTTCAGGAATAGGCGGCGGTGGTGCAGGCGATGGGCGCGGTCTTCCCATAACTCCATGCGTTCAGGCGTGACGCGAAAGCCGCCCCAATGCGGGGGCCGGGGCACGTCCTGCCCTTCATAACGCGCCTTGACCTCGTCAAACCGGGCTTCAAAGGTTTCGCGCCGGTCCAGCGTTTCAGATTGGAGCGAGGCCCAAGCCCCCAATTGCGACTCCCGTGCCCGCGAGGCGAAATAGGCGTCCGCTTCTGCGGTCGATACGGGCGCCACCGGCCCTTCCACGCGCACCTGCCGCCGCAGCGACTTCCAGTGGAACAGCAACGCGACCCGGCCATGGGCGGCAATCTGCTGCGCCTTGCGGCTATTCTGGTTGGTGTAAAACACAAAGCCATCCGGCCCATGGCCTTTGAGCAGTACCATACGCACGCTGGGCTGCCCATCGGCCCCCACGGTCGCAAGCGCCATCGCGTTGGAATCGTTGATCTCGCTTTGGCGGGCTTCAGTCAGCCAAGCGTCGAATAGGGCAATGGGGTCAGTCATGGGGGATGCTTAGCGGATACGCCCCGCGCTGCCAATCTAAGTGTGACCGAGTGAATGGCCGGTGATGAAAAGACCTGATTTTCCTGACAGAGACCTGTAAGACATCAGCATGAGCATCATCCTGCAACAAATTCACGCCGCGTTGGACGTCAATGACCTTCAAAGGGCAGCAACCCTTGCCAGCACCGCCTATGGGCAAGGGGATAAGGATCCGTTGGTCCTGAATCTTGTGGCTTGGCAACTTGAAGAAGAAGGCCGTCTTACCGAAGCAGAGGCGGTCGTGCGGCAGGCATTGGCGCGTGATCCTGACGACGCGACGCTGCACGTGGCCTTGGGCATCGTGCGTCGCAAGCAAGGCCAACTGAAGGATTCAGTAGCCTGTTTTGAACACGCGATTGACCTTGATCCATCCTATGCAGCCCCCTGGTTCGAGCGGGGGGCCTCTTTCGAAAAAGGGGGCGCGCTGGCTGACGCGGCGGATGATTATCGCCATGCACTGTCTTTGGATCCTCAAAGTTCCGCTGCCCATGCGGCTTTGGCGGCCGTCTTGGCGCGAAGGGGGGAAAGTGCCTCGGCATGGGATCATGCGCAGACAGCGCTCAAGATTGACCCGCAAGATGTGACGGCACGCAGAGCCCTTGCTCAGATCGCCTTGGAGGAACAGAAGTTTGACGAGGCGGTAAAGATATTGGAGCCCGTGGCGGCTCAAAGCGATAACCGCGCAGAAGCCATGATTGGTGCGCTGACCTTGTTGGGAGACGCCCATCATGGTCTGGGGAATTACGACAGAGCTTATCACTGCTACGCTCAGGCGCAGTCCCTCTTTTATCAGACGCACAGCAGTTTGATGGAGACGGATAAGCCCGGTGCGACCGAGCTGCTGGATAGGCTGAACCAAGCATTTTTAGCGGCAGACAAGACGCAGTGGGCGCAGCCTGATCTGCCTGCAATGCCGGTGAGTACGCACGTGTTTTTGACCGGTTTTCCAAGGTCTGGCACCACGCTGGTCGAGAATATTCTGGCAACACTTCCCAATTCGGTAGCTATTGAAGAGCGCCCGACACTAACCGCCACCGATAAGGCTTATTATGCAGATCTCAGCGGCTTGGAACGATTTTGCAAGGCAAACGCCGAAGAGCTTGATCAGCTGCGCGCAGACTATTGGCAGCGCGCGCAGTCGGCAGCGGGGGAAGATTTAGCGGACAAGCTTTTCATCGATATGGATCCTTTCAAAGGCGGGCGCTTGCCGTTCATTGCTCGACTGTTTCCTGGTGCCAAGATTGTTGTCATGCGCCGCGACCCCCGGGATGTCGTGTGGAGTTGCTTTCATACAAGCTTTGCCTTCAACGCCGGGACGATGGCTTTTTCGACACTGGAAAGCACGGCGCGCCATTATGCCTTAAGTTGGTCCATCATCGAAGAAGCATTGGCCAGTCTTCCCATCGATCATTTCAATTTGCGCTATGATTATCTTGTGACCGATTTTGACGCCGCCACCCAAGCGCTATGCGCCTATTTGGGCGTCCCGTGGTCAGAAGATTTAAGGCGGTTTGACCGAACAGCACAAAAACGGGGCGTCTCAACGGCCAGCGCAAGCCAAGTGCGCAAGGGTCTGTATAACGGATCGGGCCGCTGGCAGCCCTATGCCGATTATCTCAAACCGATTGAACCGATCCTGCAGCCTTGGATTGATCGGTTCAACGCGATCTGAAACGGCGCGGACTTAGCCGCCCGTCTTGGCAATGGCGGCTTCCCGCTTCTCGATATCGGTGCCGATATTTTGGGCACGGGCGCGCCATTCGGCGGCAGTCAGGCAAATCCGCACTTTCTTGATGCGTGATCCGATTTCGTCTTCCGTCCGGCAGATGATCCGGTTGGGATCGCCCTTGGGCTTTTTGGGCGTATCTTGAGTCGCCTGCGCGACGGCCGAAGACGCCAATGAAAGCATTGAAATGGCGAAAAGAACTTTGGTCTTATTCATTGCTATACGGGCCTTTGTTGTAGGCCCGAGATATTAGGATCGGGCGCAAAGGCCGTCAATCGGCGGCACCATGCCACTGACAGTATTATAGAGCGCCGCGGTCAGTCGGCGCGTCCTGTGCGGCCATAAATTCCCGGATAATCTGATGATCTTGCCCGTCCAACTCTGGCCGCCAAAGATCGCCAATCAGAACGACGCGCAGTTCGTCACTTTCATTCCAGGCTTCGTGTTCGATTGTGTCGTCGAAGATCCAAGGCTCCCCCGCTTGCCAAGGCCGGGTATCGGCACCGACACGGAAGGCGCATCTGGCAGGAACGATGATGGGCAAATGCAGAACGACGCGGAAATTGGCGACCCCATGATGGGGCGGTATCCGGGTTTGCGGTGCCAGAAGCGAGAACATCAGATTGGGCGCCAAATCCGGGATATCAGGCTGCTGGCCAGCAAAGGCGGCCATGGTTTGGGGGCAGGCCGGGGCGTTTACGGGATCCGGAATGCCATATCGGATGAGGTGCAACGCGTTCCATTTGGGCGATTTGTTCAGCGGTTCCCATTGTCCCATGGGCTGGCCGGGCGCAAAATCCACATAGGGCTTTTGCTGGTCGGCGTGTCGATCAAACAAATTGATAAATTCAGCCCGAATGGCGGGATAGGCTGCCTTTAACCGCGTCCGCAATTCCGGGTAGGCAAAATCGAAATACTCAATATCGGCCAGACCCGGATACCGATAATGGGTTGGCTCTTGCGCATAATGGGGGCGGCGGTCGAGAACATTTTCGACAAAGCGATGTGCCCGCGCTGTGTGTTCGGCGTCCATATCGCGCAGGCACACCATTTGCTGACGCACCGTCGCGCCATATCGATCGAGAAAGGCTCGGGCGGCGGCCAGTTGTTGGGAAACCCTGTCAGGCAGGTTGGGCGCAGCCTTGGCGTGATACAGTGCGGCACGATATATTTCTGCAGCGAGCGCTTCTTCGTTCAAGGCTTCATGCAGATTGCCTTTCAGTAACAGCGCCAGAAAATCATGGGGGTTGCAGTCGACCGCATTGTTGGCTGCGGCCAACGCCCCCGCGGTGAGGCCCGCAGCGCGGCGTAGCCCCGCAATCTTCATCCATGCTGCAAAGTCGCCAGGATTGTCCGCGACATGGGCTTCCAAGATTTGGGTGGCACGCGCGGGGTCCCGTGCAGTCATGGCCTGATCCGCAGATTTATGGGCATCCAACGTCATGCTTCCTCGCCAAAAAAAAGGGCGACGCACCGAAGTGCGCCGCCCCTGTTAGTCGAACCGAGCCGAACTTAGAAGTTCAGTTCGATACCGGCATAAATGTAACGACCCAAGGCGTCATACACCTGAGCGTAAACGTTCGAGCCGTTGTTCGAATAGTTGCTGTCCAGAACCGGCGGCGTCTTATCCAAGATGTTCTGCGCACCGATGCGGAACGTGTAGTTATCGCCGATGCGGGCCGAAGCCGACAGATCGAAGTAGCTCACGTTCGGGATACGAGCGACAGCCGGGTTAACCGCACCCGCGAGGATGGGGTTGCTGTCCGTCAGCTCGTTATCGGTCTTCAGGAAGAAGCGCCATGCGCCCGACAAGGTGATGCCGTTGTCGTTTGCCCAGGTCACGCGCAGCTTGTGACGCCATTTCGGCAGCGGCGTGCCGCACGAAGACGCGCCGAACAGGCCGGCGCAATCATATTGATCGTCCGACGTCGGAAGCGGCTTCACCTTGAACTTGTCGAGATAGGTCCCGACGAGGTCGAAGGAGAGCGACGACTTGCCCAGATCCCACTTGTAGTTGGCCGTGAAGTCGATGCCGCTGGTCTGTTCCGAACCGAGGTTCAGGGTCGGGTTGGCGACATAGCCAGTCCCGGTGAACAGCGAGCCACCCGGCGCACGGTTGATCTTATCGCAATACAGCGGATCAGCGGTGCTGATGCACTGCGTCAAGATGTAGGAAGCGCCCATCGTGCCGATGAGATCCTTGATCTTGATGTTGTAATAGTCAGCCGTGATGGTGAGGTTGCGGATCGGGGTGAACACAGCACCAACCGTCAGCGTGTCTGCCTTTTCCGGCTTCAGGTCGGTGTTGCCGGCCGTCTGCTGGTTGTACTGGTTGGCAGGGTTGGCGTCGATCAGGCCATATTCGCCGGGCAGAACGCCGGTCAGGGCGCATTCAGCCAAGGACTTGGCTGGCGTATCGCCGGCGCAGGGGTCCTTGCCCGACCACAACACGATGTTGGGCTGGGTGAACAGTTCCAGCGTGTTGGGCGAACGAACCGCGCGGTTATAACCGGCACGGAAGCGCACCGACTTCACCGGTGCATATTCGAGCTGCGCCTTGAAGGTGTTCGTGGAACCCGTCAGGTTATAGTCCGAATAACGATAGCCGGCGTTGATGCCGAGCGTTTCGATGCCCGGCTTGTCGCTGGCAATCGGGATCACCGTTTCAGCGAAGAATTCCTTGACGCTGTAGGAGCCCTTGGTGTCCTTCACGCCGAAGGGCGTGCCCGAACCCGCAAGGTCACCCGTCAGATATTCTTCGTCGTTGGTGAGTTCCAGTTGCTCCTTGCGGTACTCAGCACCCAGCGCGAGCTGAACGCCGTCTTCCGACCAAGGCAGCTTCACGCCATAAGTGCCCATATCGATGCTGAGTGCACCGCTGGCAATATATTGCGTGGTCTGACCCGATTTGAAGCCCGGGGTCTGCAGGTAATCCACTGCCGCCTGGCTCACGCCACCGATCGAGAAGATGTTCCACGGCACGCAGTTCCGGTCAACAACGATGCCCGACGCATTCGGCACGGCCGAGGCGCAAACCGGGCCGTTGCCATTGTCAACCACGTTCAGCGCACGGTTGATCTTGACGCGCGAGAAGTCGTTTTCAAAACGCTCAGCCAGAATGGCGCGCCAGAACTGACCATAGACGTCATAGCTGATGCCGTCGGCAATCTGGCCCTTGGCACCTGTCACGATACGATAGTCGGTGTGACGCAGGTCATCGACGCGGGGCGCGCCTTCAACGTTACGACGGCCGAT
>JAHEGQ010000103.1 GCA_024645025.1 Sphingomonadaceae bacterium | reverse complement strand
AAACTGTCGTCGTTTCGCTATAAACTCGAGAAATGTCGTCAGACCTCGTTCAGCGCCGCCCCCCTGTTTCACTGAAAAACATTGCCCAGATTTACCTTCTATTGTGGCGGTCGGTGCGTACATGCATTGGCTTATTTGTCTTTATACTGCTGGGGTCAGCTTGGCTGATTTTGCCAAAGTCGCTTGGCCGAAGATTTCCGGCAATCGCCTTTGGGGCTTTGCTGAGGGGTTTCGGCATAAAGGTACATAGGGCGCCGGCCACGGCCTCAAAGGGCGAATTGCTTCTCGCCAACCACGTCAGTTGGACGGATATTCCGGTTCTCGGCGTTGCGATCGGCGCCAGTTTTGTCGCCAAGCAGGAAGTCCGACACTGGCCCTTTATCGGACAATTGGCCGCGCGCTATGGTTGCCTTTTCGTTGATCGCGATCGCAGGACCAATTCCAAGGCCCAAGCCGTCGCGCTAGCTAACCTGCTGACGCATCGCAGCCTTATTCTTTTCCCGGAAGGCACAACTGGAGACGGCCAAAATCTTTTGCCTTTTAGATCAAGCTTGGTCGGCGCCATTGCTGGCGCCCAAGGGAGATGCGTTCCGGTAGCGATTGTCTATCGCTGGGCAAATGGGCGCCCCTTGGGGCGAAACGGATGGCGCATATTTGCCTGGGTTGGCGACGATAATCTGCTGCTTCATGCGGCGCGTCTTGCCATCGCACCGCCCATTCGGGCCGAGGTCATCCTGAGCCCGCCCATTGAGGGCGAGTGCAGAAAAACACTTACAAGACAAGCCGAAGAAAGCGTCTTGTCGATCCTGAGTGCGCGGCGTGCCGTTTAAGCTGGGTTACGCAGCGGCACTAAACTTCGCCAGATAACGACCCGTGATTTGATTGACGGGCATCACGATACAAACATCAATTGTGTTGAAGCTATGATCAATAAAAGCGCCCTCACCAATCACGGCCCCAGTGCGGAGATAGCCTTTGACCAGAGGGGGCAGGGTCATAAGTGCAGCCCGCTCGTCATAACTTCCAAGAGGTAGCAAATCCATGCGGATCGACGCAGGACCAATTGCACGCGGGCAACATCCCTGAGGCGCCAGATGCTTGTGAGCCAGATACGACAAGCCCAATGCGTGTTCATGTGGATCGGTGCCGTGAAAAGAGGCACAACCCAACATCAATCGGATGTTATGCAGCGCGATATAATCGGCTATCCCGCGCCAAAGAAGCGCGATCGTAGCGCTTGTCCTGTAGGCCGGGAGCACGCAAGACCGCCCAAGCTCAAGAAGCTGGCCAGCCGAGCCCCGATCCAGCAGGACATCTGATAGATCAAACTCCTGTGCTGAGTAGAAGTTTTTGCCGTGGGGCAGACGTTCTTGTCGAAGCAAGCGATAGGTTCCAACAATCTGACACGCTTCATCCAAGCTTTCATCAATCACCAACAGGTGATCACACCAATCATCGAAATCGTCACAATCCAGGCCTGGCTCACGCGCTATCGATGGGCACGCGCCCATCTCCTCATAGAATACTTGCCAGCGCAGACGCTGTGCTGCGCGCACTTCCTGCCCTGTGCGTGCGAGGCGAATGGTGAGACGACGGGAACTCATCGAGCTATGCTGCATCTTGGCGACCCCCTGTTTGATGGAAGTCTATCGCGACGTTGTGACACGCAGCCTACGGGGCTGTGACCTCGGTGTGACAGCGCATATCTGGCGGAGAAAAAAGTGTGGAATTGGCATGTCGCGCATCCAACAGGGCGGCTTCGAATTGCCGCGCGCTGGCTTCCCAACTGAATGATTGGCCGAGCAAGGCTGCATCGACACGCCTGACCCTGAGTGCCCGCGCAATCGCCCGATCCAAATTGCCATCAACAGCACCAGCCATGTGACAAAATCGATGGATCCGCCCGCGACCGTCCGCGCCTAGAATATCCAGCGGACCCGGCACGGGAAATGCGGCAACCGGGACGCCGCAGGCCAGAGCTTCAATCATTACCAATCCAAACGTGTCCGTCAGGCTTGGAAAAACAAGTACATCCGCGGCGGCATAGGCGCTTGCCAATGCCTCACCGGAAAGAGCACCCAAAAAGAGCGCGTCGGGATAGCGGCGCTGCAATTGAGCGCGTGCTGGCCCATCGCCGATCACCACGCGCGTACCCCGGACAGCACCAGACAAAAAGGCGTCCAGATTCTTTTCGACCGAAACGCGCCCAACGCAGAGGAGCAATGGTCGCGGTAAATTGGCCAGCTGCGGATGGACGGCGCGCCGAGGACGAAACAGGTCGGGATCAATTCCGCGAGACCATTGGCGATTATGGGCGATGCCCCGTGTGCTTAGCTCGGCCTGCAGGCTTGGCGTCGCTGTCAGAACAGCCTTTGACGGCGCGTGAAATCGCTTCATCATTGGCCAGAAGTGTTTTGCATCAAGACCCGTGCGGAGCGCGAGATAATCTGGAAATCGCGTGTGGAAGGCCGATGTGAATGGCAGGTTGTTGGCCATGCACCATCGACGCGCTGTCCATCCTATCGGCCCTTCAGTCGCGATATGAACGATGTCCGGATGAAAATTGTTCAATTTGGTTCGAACGCCAAAGCGCGGCATCAGTGCCAAGCGAATTTCGTCATAACCCGGACAGGGAATGCTGGTGAACTGGTCTGGAGAAATAACCATGACCTCATGGCCGAAAAGCTCCAGCTGTTTTACCGTTTCGACGAGCGTTCGAACGACGCCGTTAACTTGTGGTACCCAAGCGTCTGTGGCGAGAGCGATTTTCAAGCAGCAACCGCTTCCGATTTAGGGCGATATGCTACGGCCCGTAAGTGCTCGGCCCAGTCAATCAGCCGCATGGCGCCGGCATGATCTTCAACCAGCGCGGTGCAACTTTCCACCCAATCCCCATCATTATAGTAAACCACGCCATCCATATCCCTGATTTCGGCGCTGTGGATGTGGCCGCAAACGACACCATCCACACCCCGCAACGCCGCTTCCCGCGCGACGACCGTTTCATATTCGGTGATGAATTGGACGGCGTTCTTCACCTTCTTTTTCAGACGGGCGGAGAGCGACCAATAGGGCAACTGAAGACGACGACGAACGGCGTTCAACCATTGATTGGCCTTCAAGAGCATTGAGTAGGCATAATCCCCCAGATAGGCGAGCCACTTCGCGTACATGATGACACCATCAAACATGTCCCCATGCACAACCATCAGGCGACGACCGTCCGCGGTTTCGTGAATAGCTTCCAGCGCAATTTCCACGCCACCAAAGGTTAGGCCCGCATAATCGCGCATCATCTCGTCATGATTGCCCGGGATATAAACCACGCGCGTGCCCTTGCGGGCGAGCTTCAGCACACGTCGGACAATTTCATTGTGCGATGCGGGCCAATACCAGCCTTTGCGCAGACGCCAGCCATCAATGATGTCGCCGACAAGATACAGCGTTTCGCATTCGATGGCGTGCAGGAAGTCGATGAGCAATTCTGCGTTGCAGCCGGCAGTTCCGAGATGAATGTCTGAAATCCAAACCGTCCGAAAGCGCTGCTTGGGCATAAAGCTGCGCGGCTCTGGCTCGGCAAACCAGCTTGGTTCAATAGGAAGAGAGCGCAGCCCAGTGCCTCGTCTGACTTCAAGTACGTGCGACATATTGCCCCCTCACGACCACCATCCTCTTGTGTCAAAGCATAGTCGTGTGACGTATCAATGGCTCGGCCATGACAGTTCAGGGACTTTCCGACACGTCCAAAGCGGGCAACTCAGCGAGAGGTAGGCGCGCGCCCATGACTGAAGCGAGCGTCGGCGCGATCATCCGCATGTCGATGATGCCAAGATCATGCCCCCGCAATATATTTGGGCCCATCACCATGAAGCTAGCGCGCATGCTTGGCTCATCCGGCAAATAACCGTGCGTGCCGCGATAGGTTGCCGCCGAAACCAACGGTACCGACGCCCCCTTGAAATTGGCCGCCGTCGCGCCCGGTTTGAAGGCGACGTAAAAACTCGCCTGCGGATTTCCGCCAAGCGCCTTGATCGCAGTGGCGTCTAGAATGCGGTCTATCTTGAGCTCTGGCTTTGACTTCAAGCTGGAAAGGACTGCTGCCACCTGCCCGCTTAAGGCTGGATCCTTGGCGTCCGCCAAAACAATGGCTGCGGACCCCCCAGATGGCCAGGGCATGGCCTTCCAGGACGCGACTTTGCCTTGGACGTCGAGCATTATCAGGCCTGCGTCGATAAAGGCACGAAACAGGTTTACCTCTGTATCGATCGTAGCAAAGCCATGATCAGATGCCACAGCGATGACCGTCTCAGGGCGCGTTGCCTGCGCGGATGCAGCCAACTTGCCAACCACCGCATCTAGGCGTTCAAGCACGGCTCTTGCGGCCGGACTATCTGGCCCATCCATGTGCTGAGCATGGTCAAGCGCGGTCAGATAGACTGTCAGAAATTCAGGCCGATGGGCGGCCATAAGTTTTACAGCAAATTGGGCGCGATTCTCGTCGCCTTCAATGCTCTCATCTATGCCCGCGGCGTAAGGGCCGCTCTCCTTTTCCAGCTCTTTTACAAGACCCGGCGTGGCCAAAGCCGAGAGCAGCTTTGCATCGTCTTCATGGCCAGTCCGCCAAATTTGGGGAAGGTTCCAAGTGATCGATTTGATACCAACACTGACCGGCCAATGGACATTGGCCGTCGTCAGTCCGGCCTTAGCCGCAGCATCCCAAAGCGTTTCACTTTTGATGTCGCTGCCATACCAATACCAGCCAGCTTGATTGATCTGCATTGGGTCAAAAGTCGTATTCCCATAGATACCATGCCGCGCCGGGGACACGCCTGTGACCAGCGTTGTATGGCTGGGATAGGTGATCGTCGGCAAAACACCTTTGACACCTTTGGCCCAGCTCCCTTCGTCCACAAAACGTTGAAGATTGGGAAGTTTGAGGCCCTTTTCCTTGGCCTCAAGCACATCGGCGGGCCGCAGCCCGTCGATGGATATTAGAAGAACTGGCGCACCCCATGCTGGCACAACCGGGGAGGAGAGGAGGGCAGTGCCTGCAGCGAAGATGCGCCAGCCCTTCATTAGAAGCCGACCTTCAGAGAAGCGAAGATCTGCTGCGGGGCACCGGCAAGCAGGGTTTGGTTGTCACCGGTGTTTCCGAACCCATTTGAACCGATGGTCGACACATATTTCTTGTCGAACAGGTTGGTCGCATTGAGCTGGATTTCGACGGGCTTGCGCAGGCCTGCATCAAATCGATATCCAATTGTCGCATCCAAAAGGACGCGGCCTGGGACAGATTGGTCATTGGTGTAGGTGAAATAGCGCTTCGACATGTAATTCGCACCCACGCGGCCGAAAAGGCTGTCGCTGTCATAGGAGACTTCGCCACGGATAAGGTGCTTTGGGGTGTCAACCACGGTCTTCCCCTTTGTAGCCGCAAGCCGCGTCCCGACAGCATTGAAGACGTCATCACGATAGGTGGTATCGTTATAGCTATACGACGCAAAGATGCTCAGTCCGCCGCCCAAGCGCAGGTCGCCAGCAGCTTCGAAGCCGATCGCACGGACATCCCCCACATTCTGAAGAACCGCGGGATTGCCAACAATGCCCGCGCCCGTCGAAATGCCGAGCAGGCGGTTACGGAAGTTGACATAATAGATACCGACCGTGCCGTTGAACCGATTGTCATTATATCGGGCCCCCAGTTCATAGGTGTCCGATTGTTCTGGCTTAAGATCATTCTTGATCGCGTCAAAACCGGCCTGGGTTGTCGAAAACGGTCCACTTGTTGTCGACGAGGTGAAAGCTCGGGTGGCTTGCGTGAAGCCGCCAAAAAGTTCGGTGTTGGAATTCAGCTTATATGCGGCCCCCAGATGCGGCTGGAACCAGTCCCGGGAACGGATCTTGCCCGAAGCACGCCCCCCCGCGATGACGGGATCGGATTCATTGTTAACTTGGAATCCTTTCCAACCAATATTGATAGTCGCATCGCCGAGACTGATCTTGTCCTGCACATAATATTGGACCGTGTCGGTCGTGAAGTTGAACTCCCACTGGGTGTAGAAGGGGCTCTTCATGAAGTCCAAATGATCGCGGCCCGGGTTGGTGCGGCTGGCATAGGCGTAAAAGCGCCGTGCCTGATTGAACTTGTTATTTTCGTACCACAATCCAGCCGAGAGGTCGTGATTGGCAATCGTGCCGTTCACGCTGCCAAAGAGGCCATTGCGCTCAAGGTCATATTCCGTGGTCCGCACCGACATTGGCACGCTGGTCGGGCTGTTGACATAAGGTGTCCCCCAAGTGCCCTGACCATCATTTTTATGGTAATAGCCTTTCACTTTTACAGTGACAGCGCCCAATGGTGCCGTGAGGCCAAGCGCGGCGATGGTATCTTTGCGAAGGCCCGACGCGTCATAATAGGCGTCGTCCGCAGAGGTGATCGGGCTTGGATAAGCGGTCCCGGCAGAAGGGTTCAGCGGGGTTGTGCCCGTATCGCCCCGATTGGCTGCAATGTCGGCCACAAGGATGGCCTGTTCATAATTGGCCGGACCGAAATTGTCCCAATCATACCCAAGTCGATCAATCATCTCGAGCGAGAGGTCCTGATAGTCCTGCTCTGCGCGATCTGAATAGCTTACATAAGCGTCGATGCTGGCGCGACCCAAAGGCATGATACCTTTGGCGTTGAACATCATCGTCTTTTGCTCGCCATCGCCTTTCCATTTATCGGCCGTATGATACTGGCCAGAAAAATAGGCCCTCGGACCGTCTTTGGTGCCAACCCCAAGACGAACAAAGCCGCGCTTGGTATTGCTGGAGCCGTAGGTCAGTCCGGTATCAAGACCAAGAACGTCCTTCGGATCTACCGAGATGAATTCAAGCGTACCCCCCAAATTGTTCGTCGACTGCGTCCCAATCGAACCAGCGCCCTGCGAAACGCGGGTGATGCCGATATTCTCGGGCGAGATTGCGCGCGACACATGCAGGCCATTGTTATTGCCATAGGTCATGTCACCCAGCGGAATACCGTCCAACGTGAAGCCAAGTTGGTTCTGGTTGAACCCGCGGATTGTAACGCGCGTCGACCATTCGTAATTGCCGAACGGGTCAGCTGACTGGAAGTTAACGCTGGGCAGCTTTTCAATCGCCTTTAAGGGGCTGGTGCCCGCGGCCAGAATGGTCAGATCATTTGTCGAAAGTTCCTGCACTTGGCGCGTCTCACCGCGACCAATGACAACGATTTCCGAGGCATCTGTCGTGTCAGTCGCATCCGACGGAACGGACTGAGCATAAGCAGGAAGGGCAGCGAGCGCCGTGCTGGCGAGAAAAAGGGAGGTGAAACTACGCATGGATTTTTCCCTGAGTTTGTTTTTGTGCATCCACGCAGATAGGGGGGCTTGATGACGTCCTCATGCCGTTTCGGTGACGGGCAAATGACACCAAATTGCCTGTCTTCGATTTGTCATATTATTTCGATAAATCTCGAATTATGGAAATAAACGAGGCAACGGCTGCACTTGGAGCACTCGCGCAAAAGACACGGTTAGGCGCCTTCCGGCTCTTGGTTGAACATGAACCAAATGGTTTGCCGGCGGGCGATATTGCCCGAAATCTCGGAGTGCCAGCGAACACCCTGTCAACACATCTGGCCACGCTTACGCAACAAGATTTGGTGGTTGCCGAACGGCGGAGCCGATCTGTCATCTATCGGGCTCGGGTTGATCGACTGCAGGCGCTTATCCTGTTCCTTGCCAAGGA
>JAHEGQ010000100.1 GCA_024645025.1 Sphingomonadaceae bacterium | reverse complement strand
GAAACATTGGACAAATTGGGGTGGGTATAGCTGTGATTGCCGAGCTCGCTGCCTTGCTGGATGATCTGGCGCAGAAGGACGGGGTGGACAAGGGCGTTTTCCCCAATCACGAAAAAGGTCGCCGGTGCATGCTTTTCGGCCAATATTTTCAGGATCCGCGGCGTCCAATCTGCATCAGGGCCATCGTCAAAGGTAATCGCGATCTTGCCGGGATTATAAGCGGTTCGGCGCACGACAAAGGGCGTCGGCAGGTGATCATAGCGTTCATCGGTTACCAATCCGTCCGCTGCAAAATGCACGCGACGGTGGCCGGGTGAGGGCGTGCTATCAATTTTGAAGATCTCTCCATTTCCCTCAACATCGACATCGCCGACATCATGGAGTTGCGTCAGGTCGGGGCGCTTGTTCGGCGTGCGATAATGCTGAAGCGCCGTCCAGAACCCATTGTCCTCACTGCCCAGACGCCACAGGGCCACCCCTGCCGCGCCTTCCCGGTCCACTGCGCGCAGCTGGTTCCAGGCCGACGCGGCATCCAGCATCCAGACATGGTGGGTCTTGCCGCCTTCTTCATAATCAAAATTGGCATTGCCGCTGGCGGCATCAAAGCGGATCGGCGCTTCGCTGTCATGTGCCGTCAGCCATGCATCTTCCACCGACACGCCCGCCCCTTGGCCGCCCGCCACCCAGTCATAGCCATAATTGCCAACCGCAATAATCGCCTTGTCGCGGCCGGTGCGGGCAAGCGCCGCTTTCATATGGGCGACAAACCAGGTTTGGCTGGCGATCGGCCCGGGCGCGCTGCTGTCTTCATGTTCGTCATAGTTCATGAGGAACAGCTTGTCGGCGGCTTTGGCAAAAGCCCTTAAATCCCAGTCCGGATTGTCGACAGGGGCAGCAACCGTCACCAGCAAATGGTCCGGCGCCAAGGCGGCATGCGTTTCCCGGATCAACTGCAGGTAATGCGGCAATGCGGCAGGCTTTAGCGTTTCAATGTCGAAAACAACGCCCGCCGCGTGCATCGCCTTCAAGGTGCGGCCAAGATCCCCAATCAACGCCGCGCGATGGGCGGGGCTTTCCAAAAGGCGCTCGGCGCCTGCGGCATCCCACGCCCCGCCGGTGGCGTTCTGGATCATGGGCAGGACCATCGGGCGCACTGCCCGACTCTGCAGGATGCGATCAAAGCGCGGATCAGGAATTTGGGTCAATCGGCTTTCGGGCCCAGAAAGCGTCAGGACAGCCGGCACGACCCAATCGAGCGCGCCCATGTGATGCGATAGCGAGATGCGGCTGGCATCATCCCATGGGGCGTAAAAGCCAACCCGAATGGGGGCTGGGGCGTGGCCCGGCCAGGCTGCGGGCAACCACTTGCGCAGATTGGCAATCTTGTGACCGATATGACTGAATTGTTCCGCAAGGGGACGGGGCGCCGGGCGCTCGCTTTCAATCACGGACTGCGGCGCAGGCACATCAATCAGCGTAGCCGCAAAGACCGCCGCGGCCGCCACCAAAAGGGCAAAAAGCGCGGCGACAAACCGGATCGACATTTTGCGGCGACGGCCGCTAACATCATAAAAGACGGGCGCATTCATTGGCTCATTCCTGTCAGGCAAGACCCGGCCGACGCCGTCGGGGAGGCGCCGGCCGGGGTCAGGCAACGCGCCCAATGGCCGCAAGGAGCCTTTCGGCGGGACGACCGAAAAGCGGTCCCAGCATGGCCATGCGGCGCAACCTTCTTCCTGTTTTTGGGGGGGAAGAAACCGATTGCACTTGGACCCGTGCCTGACACATTGGCTGTGCCAATGCCCGGTCGAAATAACGACTGAGGACCATCCCGCCCGTGTCGATAAGATTACGAGAAGTTTAGAGAATGGCTGGCCGCCATTACCAAATGTTCATGGAACGGATATTGGCGGGACGCCCCGCTTGAGACAAAGAAAAGGTCATGGGCCTTGCTGATCATCGATCTGCCGCCCATGTTATTGCGGGATTTGGATATACTTCTGACATGAGTCGACGCATCCTTGTTATTGAAGACGATGAAAAGACCGCAGCCTTCATCGCACAGGGCCTGAAGGACGAAGGCTTTCTTGCCGAAACGGTTGGAGATGGGCGCGATGGCCTGTTCCATGCAACCGACCGCGCCTTTGATGCCATCATTCTGGATCGAATGCTGCCCGGCATGGACGGGATGGCCGTCTTGGCTGCAATGCGCGCCGCGCAAGTGACGACGCCTGTTTTGATCTTGTCCGCCCTTGGGTCAGTGGACGCCCGCGTCTCTGGCCTGACATCCGGTGCGAATGACTATCTTGTAAAGCCCTTCGCCTTTTCAGAACTTCTCGCCCGGCTGCGCTTGCTGCTCGCCCGTCCAACAGGTGGGCCGACCGAAGAGACAGTCTTGCGATGTGGCGATATTGAAATGAACCTGCTCAATCGACAGGTTCGCCGCGCCGGCCAAAAGATCGATCTTCAGCCGCGTGAGTTCCGTCTGCTAGAATATCTGCTGCGCCATCAGGACCGCGTCTTGACCCGAACCATGATGCTGGAAGGCGTTTGGGATTATCATTTTGACCCCGGCACCAATGTTGTGGATGTGCATATGAGCCGATTGCGCCGCAAGCTGGACGACGGCTTTGATCCCCCGATGCTGCACACCATCCGCGGGGCTGGTTATATGCTTGGCACTTTGACCTAAGCGTGCGAACCCGATTATCCTTTCGGAATACGTCCCTTGTTATGCTGGTCGCCTTCCTGCTGATCCAGCTGACAGCACTGGGCGTGGGCCTTTTCGCAATGAACCGCTTTGCCAGCCAGTTGATCCTGTCCGACAGTCGAGAAGAAGCGGCGGAACAACTGAGCGTTTTGGAAGATTATTATGAAACGGGCGGCATGGCCCTGTTGCAGAAAAAAGTGGCGGAGCGGTTGCGCCAGCCGGGGCGGAGCGAGCTTGCCATCCTGATCCGCGCACGCGACGGCACGATCAGCGGCGGCGGCCTGTCAGGCTGGCCCGCCACAGTGACCACGCCCACCCAATGGTCTATCCTGTCTGTCCAACTGCCCAACATAACGCACCCTATCCAGATTGGGGTCGTCACCGCTGCGCTGCCCCATGGCGGCGCGGTTCTTGTCGGCAATCTGCTGACCGATGAGAGGCGCTTGCAACGGGCGAGCGAAACCGCGGCTTTGGCGGCCATTGCCGTCGGCACCTGTTTTGCCATTTTGTGCGCGTTGTTGATGCTGAAGCTTTTGGCAGGCCGGGTCGATGAGTTTACAGAAGTCGCACAAGCCGTTCAGGCCGGCGATCTGAGCCGTCGCTGGACACGCAGCGAGGCCGCCGACTCCTTTGATCGGCTGGGCGCAGCAATCAATGCCATGCTGGATCGCGTTGCCCGGCTGGTTGAAGAATTGCGCATGGTGACGGATTCGATGGCGCATGATCTTCGGTCACCGGTCACGCGCCTCAAGACCACGCTGGAACAGGCCTTTGCCGCGACGAACGACCCAAAGGCCCGCGATGCACTGGCCACGGCAATAGAAGAGAGCGACAGCCTCCACCGCATGCTGGAAACCGCGTTGGACATTACCCGCACCGAAGCCGGCATTGGCCGGGACCAGTTTACCCGATTTTCGATAACAGAGCTTTTGAATGACATTGCCGATGTTTTCGGTCCCTTGGCCGAAGAGCGCGGCCTGACGATCCATGTTGAAGCGCAGGGGCCCTTGCCTGTTTTTGGACATCGCGAACTGCTGCAGCGGGCCGTGTCGAACCTTGTCGATAACGCCCTGAAATATGCGGCCGGTGGAACCCGGCTGGATTTGTCGGCCGCATTAATGGGACGCTTTTTGGCGCTTGAAGTCTGCGACAACGGGCCCGGTATTCCGGCTGCCTCCAGAGAAGAGGCGCTGCGTCGCTTTGCGCGGTTGGACAAGGCCAGAACCCAATCAGGTGCCGGTCTTGGCCTTTCGCTCGTCCGCACGATCGCGCATCTTCATGGGGGAGAGATAGAGTTGGCCGGCGCGCCGGACGGCGGCTTGCGCGCGATTTTAAGGCTTCCCATCGCGGACACTTCCCAAAATGGAACAACACCTCGCAATTTTCATTAAATTTTCTTAATTTTGTCGAAGATGGGCTAAGGGGCTGCGGCATTGTACCTAGGGCCTCGTCCTAAGGGAGGTTGCCCGTCTTGTGGAGCTTTGATGTACCAGCGCCTGTTGCTCGCATCTATTCATGATGTCGGCCCGATGTTCGCATCGGAAACCGAGGCGCTGTTTGACCGCCTTTCGGGGCTGGTAAAGGCACCTCGGATCGCCATGCTGGTTGTCCCAGACCATTGGGGTCGCGCGCCGTTATCGGCAGCACCCGGATTTGCGCAGCGTCTGCGGCATTGGGCGGATATGGGCGTCGAAATGTTCGTGCATGGTTGGTATCATAAGGACATGGCCAGTCATCAGGGCCTTGCGCAGTTCAAGGCGCGTCACATGACGGCGGGTGAAGGCGAATTTTTGGGACTTGACGCAGCGCAAGCCGCACAACGAATGGCCGCCGGTAAGGCGCTGATTGAAGACATCACGGGAAGAGCGGCTGCGGGTTTTATCGCCCCGGCCTGGCTTTATGGCCCGGGCGCACGGGCTGCCCTACGCGCATCGGACCTGCCTTTAGCAGAAGACCATTTCCGCGTCTGGCAGGCGCAAAGCGGCCGGGTGGTTGCCCGCGGCCCCGTGATCACTTGGGCGACACGCTCCCCGATGCGCCAAGCCTCTTCGCTTGCTTTTGCGGCACTCGCACGGCACGCCTTGCGGCCCCTGCCCGTCGTGCGCGTTGCGGTTCATCCCGGTGACGCGCACAGCCCGGCAGTTCTCAACAGCATTGACAGCACCTTCAAGGCACTGCTGCCCGGGCGCCGGGTGGCGCGTTATCACGACCTGATTTCCGGGCCTGCCGCCCAGTTGTCGCCGCATATTGCCCCCATGGCGCAGAAATGACCGTTATGTCCCAAAAAGAATTTGCCAGCGGAGAAAGTGTCGCCATGGATCTGGACGCACGCTTCGCCGGCGATGAACCAAGTTTGTTTGCCCGCATCGCGCGATGGGCTGGGCCCGTTTTGTCACTGGCTATGCTGGTTGCCATCCTGAGCCAGGCCCGCAATGTCGATTATCGCCAACTGATCGCCCTGCCGACGGCCCCCCTGTTCTGGGTGGCGTGGTCCATCAGCTATTTGGCGACCCCCGTCAGCGAATGGATCATCTACCGCAAGCTCTGGTCGATCCCGCTGAATGGATTGGTTGCGCTGCTCAAGAAACAGGTCAGCAATGAGCTGCTAATGGGCTATCTGGGGGACGCCCAATTCTATCTTTGGGCACGCCAAAAAACAGACATGACGGGGACGCCCTTTGCAGCCGTCAAAGACGTGTCGATCCTGTCTGCGATGGCCGGTAATGCCGCAACGCTGGCGCTGTTGCTGGTCAGCTGGCCTTATCTGTCGTTGACCCATGTCGGCGTTGAAGCGCGCACCATCTTTGTTTCATTGGGCGTGATGCTTGCCAGCTCGATTTTGGTATTTGCGCTTCGCAATCGTCTGTTTTCGCTGCCCCGCCAGCGCCTTTGGTTTATCACCGGCATCCATTTGGCCCGCATTGGCGTGGGCTTGGCTGTGCTGGCCTTTGCCTGGCACCTGCTGCTGCCCCAACTGGCCTTTAGCTGGCTGCTGCTGCTGGCCATGCTGCGGATGCTGGTGTCCCGGCTGCCGCTTTTGCCCAATAAAGACATTGTCTTTGCCGCGCTGACCATGCTGCTTTTAGGCACACAGGCGGGTATCGGCACGGCCACAACACAGATCGCGGTCATCACGCTGGCCGGGCATATGATCATTGGCCTGTTCATCCTTGTCAGCGATGCTGCCATTTGGAGGCGGATGAAATCAGCATGACAATCCTCATTGCCCTTGCCGCACAAGCGACACTTGCTTCCAATCCCAATTTGGGGGTGGCCGAAGGTCGCTGCCGCGAGGAAGAGCAAGGTCCAGCTTTTCTGGTGTCCGTCATCGGCCTAAAGGACCGAAAGGGGACGCTGAAGCTGGAACTATACCCCTCCAATGATGGCGATTTTCTGCAAGACGATAATGTGCTGCTGAATGCGAATAAGGTCTTCCGGCGCGTCGTCATTCCAGTTCCCGCAACGGGCACGCCCAAGCTGTGTATCCGGGCGCCCAGCCCCGGCCCTTATAGCCTTGCCCTGCTTCACGACCGCGACAGCAATCGGAAATTCAACCTCACCGCTGACGGGATTGGCTTTCCCGGCAATCCGCGCCTGACGTGGTCGAAGCCCAAAGCCGCTGCGACGCGGGCCAGTGTTGGGGCCGGCGTCACGCCCATTTCCATTCAGCTGCAATACAGGACCGGGCTGCTCAGCTTTGGGCCCATTCGGAATGATGCCCCATGAAGATTGTTGATGTTTCTGCCTTTTACTCCCCCCATGGCGGGGGCGTACGCACCTATGTGGAACGCAAGTTTGTTCATGCGGCTGCGGCCGGGCATGATCTGGTTGTCGTCATCCCCGGCGCGCGCGACGAAGACCGTCGGATGCCCCAAGGCGGGCGGCTGATCTCGCTGGCATCGCCCAAGCTGATCTTTGACGGCCGCTATCGCTACTTCAAATCCGCAGCGCCCGTCCATGCCGTCTTGGACGCCGAGCAGCCAGATGTGGTGGAGGCTTCCTCCCCCTGGCGGACGGCCAATATCGTCGCGCAATGGCAAGGCGATGCCCGCAAGGCGCTGATCATGCACGCCGACCCGATGAGCACCTATGCCTATCGGTGGTTCGGCCAGATCGCTGCCCGCGAAACGATCGACCGCCGCTTTGCGCCCTTCTGGAACCATTTGCGCCGTGCAGCGCACCGATTTGATACCATTATTTGCGCCAACCCGTCCTTTTCCGCTCGGATGCAGGCCGCCGGCATCAAGCGGGTGCAAACACTGCCCTTGGGGATTGAGGCTGACCGGTTTTCCCCATCCTATCGCACGCCAGACCTGCGTGCCCAATTGCTCGCCAAATGCGAATTACCAGAACAGGCTTGCCTGTTGCTGGGCGTCGGCCGCCTCAGTGCGGAGAAACGCTGGCCGATGGTTATCGATGCGGTCACCCGGGCGGGGGCTGCGCACCCGTTGGGCCTTGTTCTTATTGGTGCGGGGCGTGATCGTGCAAATGTTCTGCGCGCTATCGGCGGCAATCCGCATATCAAATTGATTGATGGCATTGGCGACCGGTCGCTTCTGGCGCAGATCATGGCCAGCGCCGATGGCTTGGTGCATGGGTGCGAGTCTGAAACTTTTGGCCTTGTCGTGGCAGAAGCTGCCGCATCAGGCCTCCCGCTGATCCTGCCCGATCAAGGCGGGGCCTCGGGTCTGGGTGCAGAGGATCGCGGCGTGACCTATCGGTCTGGCAGTGCCGCTGCCTTGGCGCGGGCCATCCAAGACTTTATGACCCGCGACCAACACCAGATGCGCGCCGCCGCCGTGCAGCACAGCCCCGACATCTGTTCGATTGGCGATCATTTTGATTTGCTGTTCCAAATCTACGCAGATTTGGGTCGCAGCCAGTTGGCAGCGTAATTTTGAGGCCCGCCCACGCCCCCCGGTTCCTGTCCTCATCGCCTGAGGGCGAAGGCGCTGGCCCTGTGCCTCGGGTGCCGCTGTGGTGGCGTTTCTTGCGGTTCAGCTGCCGCAACTGCACCCGGGATATGCCGACCTGAATGCGGCACGCGATCGTCTAGACAGAAGACAATATCCGGTTATCCTGCGGTGGCGGGGCGCGCCCCGATTTGTTTGGGGGAGCCAATGATGATCACCTTTCGCCTATT
>JAHEGQ010000090.1 GCA_024645025.1 Sphingomonadaceae bacterium | reverse complement strand
CGGCGCTGAGCGAACGATTGGCGAAAGCGGAAGCCGCCAGCCGCGATGCCGAGGTAACGCTGGCACAAGCCCTTTCCACCCAGGCCCGCGACCAAGCAGAAGCCCGCGTTGCCGAAGCCGCTATGGCATCGGCAACCACCCGGCTGCAACGGGCCGAACGCGATGCGGCCGAGCTGGATCGCCAAAAGGCCGCCTTGGGGGACGACGCCCCGCTTCACGCGGCATTGGCCGCCGCAACCAAAGCCAACCGCGAGGCTGAAGCCGCTGCCAAGGCGGCAGAAGCGCAGGTCGCCGAAGCAGAAGCCGCGCGCGAGGCGGCAAGCGCCGCGCGTGAAACGGCGCAAGCTGACCTTGCCAGCGCCCAAGCTGCCCAAGCGGCCTTGGAAAGCGAAATGCGCGCGCTGGAAAAGGCCGTGAGCCAAGGTGGCGCGCGCAATCGCGTTCTGGATAGCATCACAGCCATGCCGGGCTTTGAAATCGCTTTGGGGGCCGCCTTGGGCGATGATCTGGATGCGGGGCTCGACGCTGCCGATGGTCGCGGCTGGACCGGGGCAGACCCACAGCCAGGCGACCCCGCCCTTCCCCAAAATGCTGTCCCATTGTTGAGCAAGGTGACAGCGCCGACCGCGTTGGCGCGCCGTCTGGCCCAAATTGGCGTGGTTGATGCGGATGATGGCGCGCCGCTTGCCGTGGGGCAGCGGATCGTCACGCGCGATGGTCGCTTGCGGCGCTGGGATGGCTATGTCGCCCAAGGTCAGGGGGCGGCTGCCGCTGAGCGGCTGGTGCGGCTGAACCGGCTGGAGGCGTTGAAGGCCGACCTGCCCGATGCGCAAGCCACCGCAGATCGCGCGCGGACGGCCGTCACGACAGCGCAAACGGCGATGGACGCCGCGCGGCAGGCGGTGGAAGATGGCCGCCGTGCCTTGGCCAATGCCGAGGCACAAGCACGCCAAGCCGCGCGCGAGGCGGATCAGGCGCAACAGGCGCTGGAACGATTGGCCTCCCGCCATGCCGAAATGGCCGAACGCCTTGCCCGCGTTACAGCAGAGCACGCCGAGGCAGATGCCGAACTTCAGGCGGCAAATGCGGCGCGCGCAGCGCTCCCCGATGGCAGCCAGACCGCCAAAAATGTTGCCACCCTGCAAGCTGGCGCTGAACATGCGCGGACCAGTGTTGCGCAATTAACGGCAGATATCGGCAATGCCGACCGCACCATCGCCGCCGACAAGGCCCGATTGGAGGCGACCCGGGCCGAGGCGCAAAGCTGGAAATCCCGCGCAGGCGAAGCGGCGCGTCGCATTGAGGAAATGACCAAGCGCGCCCGCGCGGCCGAAGCCGAAGCGCTGACGCTGGCCAAAGCGCCCGCGGAACTGGATGACAGGATTGAAGCGCTGGTCGCAGATGCCGCGCAACTGACCGACACCGCCAATACGGCCATCGCGCAAGAACGCGCGGCAGAAACCGCGCTGCGCGAGATTGAGGCCAAGCTGGCCGAAGCGGGTGAGCTTTTGGCCAGCGTGCGCGAAACCCGCGCCGGGGCCGTGGCACGCGCGGAAAATCAGGAACAACGCCGTTTGGAAATGGGCCGCATTTCGGGCGAACGCTTTGAATGCCCGCCGCCTTTGCTGCCCGAAAAGGCCGGTTTCGATGCCGAGGCCGTGCGCGCCGCAGATCTGGAACAGGCCGATCACGACCGTTTGGTGGTGGATCGGGAACGGCTGGGACCGGTGAACTTGGTCGCGGATCAGGAACTGGCTGAAATCGAGGGTGATTCCGCGCGCGCCATTTTGGAGCGCGATGAGCTGACCGAAGCCGTCAACCGGTTGCGCGGGTCGATCGGCAGCCTCAACCGCGAGGGACGCGCCCGTCTGCTGGATGCCTTTGAAAGAGTGAATGGCCATTTCCAGCGTCTATTTACGACATTGTTCAACGGCGGGCAGGCGCATCTGGCCTTGATCGACAGCGACGATCCGCTGGAAGCAGGGCTGGAAATCTTTGCCCAACCGCCGGGCAAGAAGCTGCAATCGCTCACCTTGTTGTCGGGTGGCGAACAGGCGCTAACCGCCGTTGCGCTGATCTTTGGCCTGTTCTTGACCAACCCGGCACCGATCTGCGTTCTGGACGAAGTCGATGCCCCGCTGGATGACGCCAATATCGAACGTTTCTGCGGGCTGCTGGATGTGATGTCGCAAGAAACGGATACCCGCTATCTGATCGTCACCCATAATGCTGTGACGATGAGCCGGATGCACCGGTTGTTCGGCGTGACCATGATTGAGCGCGGGATTTCAAAGCTCGTCTCGGTCGATCTGGGCGGTGCAGAAGAATTGCTGGCAGCGGAATGACTGGCCGTCCCGTCCGCAGCATCGCCTTTTTGCTTTTCCCGGGCGTGACGCAGCTGGACTTAACAGGCCCCGCGCAGGTTTTATCCCGGCTGCCCGGCGCGAAGATCGACCTTCTTTGGCACGATCTGACCCCCGTCCCCACGGATGCGGGCTTTTCCATCCTCCCCACGGCCCGGCTGGCCGATCTGACAGACCCGGATCTGGTTTGCATCCCCGGCGGCATGGGCGTGACCGATGTCATCAACGACACAAATGCCCTGAATTGGGTGCGCGGCGCGGGGCACCAAGCAGCGTGGGTCACAAGCGTTTGCACGGGCGCTTTGGTGTTGGGAGCGGCAGGTCTTTTAAACGGCTATCGCGCGACAACGCATTGGGCGTGGCGCGACTATCTGCCTTTATTTGGCGCCGAAGCCATTGCGGCGCGCACCGTTTTTGATCGCAACCGCGTGACCGGCGGCGGGGTAACAGCAGGGATTGATTTTGCGCTGGCGCTGGTTGCCAAACTTGCAGGCGACGCCACGGCGCGCACCATTCAGTTGGCGCTGGAATATGACCCCGCACCCCCGCTGAACGCCGGATCACCCGATACCGCAGGTCCAGAAATTGTCGCCGCCTATCAGGATCGAGCCAACCGCATCGCCCCGGACCGCGCCGACCGGTTAAAGGCGGCCGCGGCCCGTCTGGGCTTTTAGTCTAAGCGGGAAGGCGTCGCTGGATCAGGAACCGGTCCAGTTCGGCGCGCGCTTCTGGGCAAAGGCGGCGGCCCCTTCGCGGGCGTCGTTGGACGAAAAGACATTGGCGGTCAGCTCATATTGCTTCTTCCACTGTTCTTGCTGCGTCCAATCCTGCTGTTCGCGGATCACCTGTTTTGATGCCGCCACGGCCAGAGGGCCATTGGCGCTGATGGTTTGGGCGAGTTCCAAAGCGCCTTCCAGCGCGACGCCGTGGACGATGCGGTTGATCAGGCCCATTTCATAGGCCCGTGCCGCGCTGATGAATTCACCCGTCAGGGCAAGCTCCATCGCCAGACGCTGCGGGATTTGGCGCGGCAAGCGTACAAGGCCGCCGGCAGCCGCGGCCAAACCGCGCTTCACTTCAGGGATGCCGAATTTCGAATCCTTGTTGGCGACGATCAGGTCGCAGGCCAGCGCGATTTCAAACCCGCCCGCCAAGGCATAGCCATCCACGGCGGCGATGAGCGGCTTTTTGGGCGGCGATTCGGTCAAGCCGGCAAAGCCCCGGCCGGGAATTTGCGGCGTTTCACCCGCCAGAAAACCCTTCAGGTCCATGCCCGAACAAAAGGTGCCGCCCGCGCCCGTAATAATGCCAACGCGCAAATCATTTTCGCTATCCAGTCGGTCCATCGCGGCAGCGACGCCTTCGGCCAGCGCCTTGTTGGCGGCATTCTTCGCTTCGGGACGATTGAGCGTCACAATCAGGACATTTCCGCGGACTTCGGTCAAAACGGCATCGGACATAGGGCGTTCCTCTCTGTCTAGTGATCCCACGCACCCGGCGCGGGTTTACGTTCAGGTAAAGCGGAATATACCCTGGACGCAAGACAGGAAGTCGCATCAGGGGTTTGCGAGGCGGCGTCAGCCGTTCTAAGGCCTGATTATGGCTGACACGCTTTCCATCGCCACTTGGAACATCAATTCCGTTCGCTTCCGCGCGCCCATTGTCGAGCGGTTCCTGACCGAACACGCGCCCGACATTTTGTGCCTGCAAGAAACCAAGGTGGTGGATGACGCCTTCCCCCATGATCTTTTCCACCGGCTTGGCTATCGCCACATCGTCCTCAATGGGCAGCCCATGCACCATGGGGTTGCCACCATTTCGCGCATCCCGCTTGCAGAGGACTTGCGCCATGACTGGCAGGATAATGGCGAGGCCCGGCATATCGGGGTGCGGCTGCCCAATGGGTGGCGGCTGGAAAATGTCTATGTGCCCGCAGGCGGAGACGTACCCGACCGGGAGCAGAATCCGAAATTTGGCCAAAAGCTGGATTTTCTGGGGCGCATGACGCGCTGGTCGGAACAGCTGAAGGACCCGTCGATCATCGTGGGGGATTTCAACATCGCGCCTTTGGAAAGCGATGTGTGGAGCCATAAGCAATTATTGGATGTCGTCAGCCATACGCCCATCGAGGTTGCGGCGCTGGCGCAGCTTCAGCAAAGCCATGGCTGGGTGGATCTGGGCCGTCACTTCATTCCGGCGCCCAATCGGCTCTACACATGGTGGAGCTACCGCGCGAAAGACTGGACCGTCGGGGATCGCGGCCGCCGGCTTGACCATATGTGGGCCTCGCCCGAGGTCGCGCGCGATGCGATTGCCCATCATGTTCTGGAACCGTGCCGCAGTTGGGAAAAGCCGTCAGACCATATTCCACTGGTGACGGAGTTTCGCATTTGACGGGCGGGCACAACGCCGCGCGGGCCGTTGATGCCCTGCGCCGCGGCTGGCCCGTGACGCTGGGCAACGACGTTTCGATCCTGTCGGTCGAAACGGCCGATGCCGAGGCATTGGCGGCGTTTGATCCCGATGGATCGGCACAAATCCTGATTTCGGCTGGGCGCGCCGCCACGCTGAAATTGACGAACCAGCGCGCCGCTGCCGCGCCAGAGGCGCCTGTGCTGGTTGCGCGCCCACGCTGGCTGGGCCTGGCGGAAGCGACCGCGCTGGCGGATCCCCAGCTTGATCTGGCGACCCCGATGAAAGGCCCTTTTGAAGCCATCCCCATTCAGGCGCTGGAGGCAGCGCAAGCCGCCCTGTTGCTGGCCCGCCATGCCGGCCTTTTGCCAGCCTTCTTCATCCGATCCGGCGGAGAAGCGGCGGATACGGCGATCGCAGTCGGGGATGTCGCGGCCTATGAACAATCCAGCCGGTTACGCATCGTCACCCGCGCCCGCCTGCCCGTAGCCGCCGCTGAGCATTGCGAGATCGTCGCCTTTCGCACGCCCGAAGCAGGGCTTGAACATATTGCCCTCTTGATCGGCACCCCCAATGGCCAGCCCCCGTTGGTCCGGCTGCACAGTGAATGCCTGACGGGCGATGTTCTGGGCAGCCTGAAATGCGATTGCGGGCCGCAATTGGATGCTGCGCTGCGCCTGATGGCGGAGAGCGGTTGGGGCATCTTGCTTTATCTGCGCCAAGAAGGTCGCAGCATTGGCCTGATCAACAAGCTGCGGGCCTATGCCCTGCAAGACCAAGGCTTTGACACGGTGGACGCTAATACCCGGCTGGGCTTTGCCGTCGATGCGCGGGATTTTTCGGTCGCGGCGCGGATGCTTAGCCTTTTGGGCCAAGGCCAGATCCGCCTGCTGACCAACAACCCCGAAAAAGTGGCGCGGCTGGCAGCCGAAGGCATCGATGTGGCCGAACGGGTGCCGCATAAGCTGCCCCCCAATCCGCACAATCAACGCTATCTGGATACCAAGCGCGACCGGACCGGCCACGCGCTTTAGAAAAAGTCAGCCGAAGATTAATCGCGCAACATCGTCAAAGCTATGGGCAATGGCGTGCACGCCTTTGTCGCGCAGCAGCTTATCATGCCCGTCAAAACAATGCCGTCCGGCTGCCAGCCCAATCACAAACGCGCCAGAGGCGACAGCCCCTGTCGCGCCCACGGGCGAATCCTCCAAGATGGCGCAGCGGGCAATATCCACGCCCAAGGCAGTGGCGGCGTGCAGATAAATATCGGGCGCAGGCTTTCCGCGGGTCACATGCTCGCGCCCAGAATAGATATGGTCGCCAAACTGGCCATCTAGCCCGATATGGCGCAAATGGGTGCGGATCCAATGCGTTGTGCTGGAAGATGCAATGGCACGGGGCAAATCTGTCGGCAGCGTCTCCACAAAGCGGATCGCCCCATCAACGGCATCAATGCCTTCGGCCATCACCCGATCATCCTCGGCCTTGCGGGCGTCCCAAAAAGCATCTGGTACAGTGCCGTCCAGCCAATTGGCCACAGCCTCAACAAAGGCCGGGCCGCCAACGCCGACAAATTCGCGATGCGCCTCTTCATAGCTTGTCGGATGACCAAGCGCGGTCAGCACCTCGGCAATGTGCTGGGCGTTGACGTGTTCGCTTTCCAGCAACACGCCATCAAAGTCGAAAATCAGGGCCTCAAATGTCATGCGCGTGCCCCAAATAGCGCGGTGCCCAGGCGCACATGGGTTGCCCCCAGCATGATCGCGGCCTCAAAATCGCCGGACATGCCCATGCTCAATTCAGTCAAGCCATTGTCGCGCGCTATCTTGGCAAGCAACGCAAAATACGGCGCAGCTTCTGTGTCGGCGGGCGGCACCGCCATCAAGCCGACAACCGTCAAACCGGCCGCGCGCGCAGCGGCCACCAGTTCAGGCGCATCGGCCGCTGCACAACCGCCCTTTTGGGCTTCATCGCCAATGTTGACCTGCACATAACAGCGCGGATGGCGACCCGTTTTTTCTTGAGCGCGGGCCAAAGCGGCGATCAGCGAAACCCGATCGACCGAATGGATCACGTCAAACAGGCGTACGGCCTCTTCCGCCTTATTGGACTGAAGCTGGCCCACCAGATGCAGCTCCAGATCGGGCGTTTCTGCCAACAGGTCGGGCCATTTGCCTTGCGCTTCCTGCACCCGGTTTTCGCCAAATCGGCGCTGGCCAGCTGCGATCAGCGGGCGGATGGCGGCGGCCTCTTGCGTCTTGGAAATGGCAATCAGCGCAACGCTATCCACCGGGCGTCCGGCAATCTTGCAGGCATGGGCCAAAGCGTCTTGGACGGTGCCCAGTCGGGCTTTTGCGTCTTGGGTCATGGGGGCGCTATAGGCGGGGGGATGTCAAAGCGCCACCACTGCCTGCCCAAGATCTGGCTGATGACCGACGAACGGTTGGGCGACCGCCTGATCCCGGCCATTCGCGCCTTGCCGCGCGGGGCGGGCATTATCTTTCGCCATTATGCGACCCCAGCCAAGGCGCGGCGGGTCTTGTTTGATGCCGTCCATAGGGAAGCCCGGCGGCACGGGCATATGCTGCTGCTGGCTGGATCCGCGCGGCAAGCCCGCGGGTGGCGGGCGGATGGCACCCATGGCCGGCATTTTGGCGCGCTGACTGCGCCGGTCCATTCAGTTCCGGAAATGCGGGCGGCCGAAAAAAGGGGGGCCCGTTTGCTTTTTCTATCGCCGCTTTACCCAACGCAAAGCCACCCGGGTGGGCGCGCAATGGGCCGGGTGCGGTTTCTGGCGATGCGTCAGCAGGCCCGGCAGCCGGTCATCGCCCTGGGCGGCATGACTCAGGGCCGCTTTAAGCGGATCGCGGGGGCGGGAGTTTATGGATGGGCCGCGATTGACGGGCTGTCAGGCGGCCCGGATCAGAAGCGGAAAGCGGTTCCCAGATAAACCGCCTGGCTGTCGCGGCGCGTATCCATACGCGATTCAAACTTTTCACGTTCCGACTTGTAGCGCACGCCGGCCGTCACCGCGAAATTCCGGCTTAGGCTGTACGAACCGCCAAAATCCAGAGCGACACTTTCCCGCGAATCGGCGAGGCGCGGCGCCGTGCCGACAGGACGTTCGGCAGCCAACTGGACGCG
>JAHEGQ010000086.1 GCA_024645025.1 Sphingomonadaceae bacterium | reverse complement strand
TTGCGGCCAATCAGGAAGCCCGGCACATCCACCAGATGGACAAGCGGCAAATGGAAGGTATCCGCAAGATCCACAAAGCGTTCCAGCTTGCGCGCGCTTGCCGCCGTCCACAGCCCGCCCAGCACCATCGGATCAGAGGCTATCACGGCAACCGGATAGCCATCCAGCCGGGCAAAGCCGGTGACGATACTGGTGCCGTGTTGGCGACCCATTTCAAAGAAGCTGCCGGTATCGACAATCGCCTCGATGATCGGGCGGATTTTATAGAGGTGGCGCAGGTCGCGCGGAACTGCTTCAATCAACCCGGGATCGCGCCGGTCTGGCTTGTCGGTCGTCGGTGTGCGCGTCGGCAGATCATGCACCGAAGCGGGAAGGTAAGAGAGGAAGCGCCGGGCCTTGGCAAAGGCATCCGCTTCGCTGTCGGCCTCGTCATCAATCGCGCCATTCTTGGCATGAATGGAGGATCCGCCCAATTCTTCCTTGGTGCGATTTTCACCCACCGCCGCGACCACAGGCGGCCCGGCCACAAACATCTGTGACAGGCCTTTTACCAGCACCGAATAATGCGCCATCACCTGCCGCCCGGCGCCCAGTCCTGCCACCGGGCCAAGGCCCAGGGCGACAACCGGCACGGTGGACAAGTTATCGACCATCACTTCCCAGCCGGGGACTTCAGGCACATAGGTATAGCCCGTCGTCTCCAGCGTTTTGACAGAGCCACCGCCGCCTGTGCCTTCGATCAGGCGGACCAGGGGCAGGCGATATTCATTCGCCAGCTTTTCAGACTGGATCAGCTTACCGTGCAGCGAGGCATCTGCTGCCCCGCCGCGAACGGTGAAGTCATCCGCTTGCACAACGATGGGGCGTCCATCGATTCGCGCGCGGCCAAACAAAATATTGGCGGGCAGAAAGCCGGTCAGATTGCCCTTTGCGTCATATTGGCCAACGCCGCCGAGCTTGCCGACTTCACGAAACGACCCCTTGTCGACCAGCGCCGCAATGCGTTCGCGCACATTCAGCTTGCCGGCATCCCTTTGCCGCTTCAGCTTTTCTGGCCCGCCCATGGCTTCGGCCAGTCGGTGCCGCCGCTTCAATTCTTCGACTTCTTTTTCCCAGCTCATCGCACCCTCTTTGGTTAAGGCTATCGTCCACCCACTTGCCGTAAACGTCAAGCTCGTGCGATGAGGGGTCTATGGGGAAGATATTGCTGGCGCTGGGCGCCTTGGGGTTGGCCTTAGGGGCCTTGGGCTATGCAAGCCGCTGGAGCCAGCTTGGCCTGCTCAACAGCGTCGATACGCTTTTGTCGCTGGGGTCACCGACAAAAGCGGTGGCGCGCGACGTGGCTTATGGCCCGCTGCCCCGGCAAAAGCTGGATATTTGGGCCCCCACCGCTAAAGCCGCGCACCCACGGGATGTGGTTGTCTTTTTCTATGGCGGGAGTTGGAATAGCGGGGATCGGGCGCTGTATGGCTTTGCTGGCCGGGCGCTGGCGGAACGCGGCTATCTGGTGGTGATCCCCGATTATCGGCTTGTGCCCGAGGTGCGCTTTCCCGGCTTTGTGGAAGATGGCGCGGCAGCTGTCGCTTGGGTTCATGCCCATGTGGCACAATATGGCGGAAATCCGGCGCGCATTCACCTGATCGGCCATTCGGCGGGCGCGCATATTGCCGCGCTGCTCAGCCTTGACCCGGAATGGCTGGCCAAGGCCGGGGCGCCCAAGGACAGCATCAAAAGTTTTGCCGGACTGGCCGGGCCCTATGATTTTGTGCCCTTTACCTCCGATGCCTCCAAGGCGGCCTTTGGATTTCTGCGTGATCCCAGCCCATCGCAGCCGATCACCTATGCGCGCCCCGATGCACCGCCCATGTTGCTGATGACGGGCGATATTGATGAAACAGTCAAACCCCGCAACAGCCGGGCGCTGGCGGATGCGCTGCGCCAGAAGGGGGCCAAGGCGGCGACCTTGTTCTATCCCCGCCTGGGGCATAGCGGGATCGTGATGGCGCTGGCGCGGCCCTTTCGCGGCTTTGCGCCCGTGATCGACGATGTCAGTGCGTTTTTTGATAGGGTTCGCTGATCGAGGCTTTATAGGGACTGATCATGACCCAGATGCACGTTGCCGCCCTTCAGCAGTCCTTTTCGGATGATGTCGACACCAATATTGATCGTGTCGAAGCCTTGGTGCGCGAAGCGGCGGGCCGTGGTGCGCAGGTCATCTTGCCGTCTGAACTTTTTGAGGGCCATTATTTCTGCAAGGTCCAGAATGAGGGCTTTTTTGAACGCGCCCAGCCCGTTGATCGTCACAAGGCGGTGCAGGCCATGCGCAAGCTTGCCAAAGACTTGGGCGTCTATATCCCAACCAGCTTTTTTGAGCGTGATGGCCAGCATTATTACAACAGCCTCGCCATGATCGATGATGCGGGCGAGGTCATGGGCGTCTACCGAAAAAGCCATATCCCGGATGGTCCGGGCTATAGCGAGAAATTCTATTTCCGGCCCGGCAACACCGGCTTTCGCGTGTGGCCGACGCGGCATGGCGTGGTGGGCATCGGTATTTGCTGGGACCAATGGTATCCCGAAACCGCGCGGGCGATGATGTTGATGGGGGCGGACATCCTCTTTTTCCCGACAGCCATTGGCGATGAGCCAGAGGCCGAAGACCTGGATACCTCGCGGCTATGGCGGCGGGCGATGATTGGCCATGCCGTTTCCAATGTGGTGCCAGTTGTCGCGGCGAATCGTGTTGGAACCGAAGGCGATATGAGCTTTTACGGCCACAGCTTCATCACCGATGAACGCGGCGATTTCGTCGCCGAATTTGGCGACGGGGTCGAAGGGGTGCTGGACGCCCGTTTTGATCTGGACCGCGTCCGAAAGCATCGCGCAACCTTTGGCTTTTTCCGAGATCGCCGGCCCCAGCTTTATGGGCGTTTGGTCGAAGATATCTAATTGGGCGCAATCTGTCGGGCGTCTGTCACCACGACATGAACTTGATAATAATAGCTGCCCGTCGACTGTCCCCGATCCGTCAGGTCGATACGGACACGTCGGGCAATGCCCTGAACGGCAATCCTTTTTCCCTTCATGCGGACGGCCAGCGTTTCAAGATCAGCCTTGCCGACCAGAGTCTGCGCGATATCGGGGGTCATCACGATCGACAGGCAATTGCGTTCCCGATAATCCTCCTCTGAATTGAGATAGTAGCGGCCCTGACGTTCGCCGACGCTGGCAATGGTCAGGTCAAACTCTCCGGCGATACCTGCCTTGGGCGCAACCGTATCGGCAAAGGTGACAGCTTCCACGGGCGTCAGGCAGCCGCGCGCGCAAGGCTTGCGGGAGGCAGAGAGCAGCGGTGGATAGGCTAAGGGCTGGGTGGATCGTGCCGGGGGTGTCGGCTGGGGATCAAGCGCCCGACGGACGGGCGCCGGGGGCTTCGCTTCTGTCGCTGCTACATCATCCGAGACATCGGGCAGTGACAGGACAAGCGGCGGTCGTCCGGGGCGCTTATGGGGCATCTGTGGACGCTGTGCGGGGCTTGCAGCCGCAAGAGCCCAGATAAACAAAAACATTACGAAACACTCCTTTTGGAAAAAGGCGACATTATGATGCCGCTATCTTCGCAGAAGTGCAATTACTTCTTATCATTTTGTTGATCTGTGAATGCGCTATGAAGGGTGATTGGTCGGTCGCGCAGGAAGGACTGGTCTTGTGCGCCAAGGGTGTTTAACGGATCGCTATGGAGCATCTCTACGCCATCGCTTTGGGGTCAAATGTGCCGCATCCCCGCTTCGGGCGCCCCGAGGCAGTTTTACGCGCCGCGCTCTTGGAATTGGACAGCGGCTCCCTTCGGCTTGAATCCGCTTCTCCTATCGTGGCTTCCGCGCCAGTCGGTCCCTCGCGACGGCGCTATGCCAATGCCGCGGCCCTTGTTGCAACGGATTTTTTGCCCGAGGCGCTGCTCGCCCATCTGAAAGCGATAGAGAAGGCCTATGGGCGTCGACCGGGCGGTCAGGCCTGGCGCGCGCGCGTCTTGGATCTGGATATCCTGCTATGGTCCGGTGGGGCTTACGCCTCAACGTCGCTGTGCATCCCGCACCGGGAACTGGGGCATCGGCCGTTTGTTCTGGCCCCTTTATGCGCCATCGCGCCCGATTGGCGGCATCCATTAAACGGTTTGACCATCCGACATTTGAAAGCTCACCTTGACCAGAAGCGTCCCGCCGCATAGGGGACGCTCCCATGGTCGGGCCGTTAGCTCAGTCGGTAGAGCAACTGACTTTTAATCAGTAGGTCGCTGGTTCGAATCCAGCACGGCTCACCATCCAATCCAAATGCTTCAAAATCCCGCAAAGCGGACGGTTTTTCAGCCGCGGGCTGGTGCGTGCGGCAGCCAAAAAAACCTCCCCGGCAAAGACCGGGGAGGCGATACCTTAACGTTGCACAAAATCCGCGCGTCGGTCGCGCGACAGCGTGACTCAGCTTTGTTGCTTGGGTCGGCGGCCACGCTTTTGGTTTAAGGCTTTGCCCAGCCCCATCTGGACCGCAAGTTCTTGCCGACGGGCGGCATAGTTTGGCGCGACCAGCGGGTAATCTTCGTCAAGTCCCCAGCGGGCCTTATATTCAGCGGGGGTCATGCCATGTTCCGCGGTCAAGTGCCGTTTCAGCAATTTCATGGAAGAACCACATTCCAGACACGTTACCGCATCCTTCTTAACCGAATTGCGGATCGGTACAGCCGGTTCCGGCCGTTGTTCCTCGACAACGTCTGCCGTCGTTACGCCCTGCAGTGCATTGTATACAGAACGAATAAGCGCAGGAAGCTCACTCGTGGTCACTGAATTGTTGCTGACGTGTGCTGAAACGATGTCCGCGGTTAATGTGACAATGGCTTCTTGATCCACAAATCAATCCTTTAATAAAATACTTAACGAACACTTAGGGCTGTAATGGATATTATAAAATAAAAACTTCCTTCCAATTATGAAATATCTTCGCCCTGCTTTTGGAAGCGAATTTCGCCACGGTTGGCTGAAACCGGAAAGATTATATATTCCAGCCACGTAACAAGATTATTTTTGGCGAATAGATGATACAATCCCCGCATTGCGGCAGAAGTAAAGATCAGACGTGACAGAGATCACTGCTTGGGCTAGGGGCGTGTACTTGCGTATCTGCTTGCGTATTAAGCAGTTAGTCGTCTGTTGGTCCGCGAAATCCTTTCTGGACTTCGCTGTGGCGAAGGCGATCCGTCGCTGTGAAGCAAAGGATAAGGTCAATCGCCCTTTGGGGGTTCGGTGCGTAAACTGATATTAGACCTTCGGTCCAAGATTGTGCGGGAAGAACCAGTCACGACCGCTTCATGTGTGCCGGGATGTTCAAGAGTGTTGTTGTGTTTCAAGCGTAAGAAAGGCCAATAAATCAATTAGAAAGACATAACGATGGAACAACCCGAACAGCCACTCCTGCGCTTTGCCGTTGATGTTGTGACCGCCCATGTTGGCAATAATCCGGTCGCTTTGGGCGACGTTCCCGCATTTCTGCGCGATGTCTATTCGGCGCTGCAGGAGCTTTCGGGCGAAAAGCCGGCGGAAGGCCCGCGCGCTGAACCGGCTGTCCCGATCAAATCTTCGATCAAGCGTGATTACATTATTTGCCTGGAAGACGGCAAAAAGCTGCGGATGCTGAAGCGTTATCTGAAGACGCAATATGGCATGACGCCTGAACAATATCGCGCGAAATGGGGCCTTCCGGCCGATTATCCGATGAATGCGCCGGCTTTGGCCGAACAGCGCAGCTCGGCAGCGCGTGAAATTGGTCTGGGGCGTAAAGCCAAGGCTGCGCGGAAGCGCTAACCCCACAGGGCTGCCAGCAAAATTCATCATAATATGAAAATGCTGGCTTTGCAGGCGCGGCGGGGAGGATTAGGGAACGGCCAGATCGTTTCTTTCAACCCGCCGACGCCGAGGCCCAGATGACCCACCAGTTCGATAAGTCCAAACTGCCCAGCCGCCATGTTTCTGTAGGGCCAGAGCGCGCGCCACACCGCAGCTATTATTATGCGATGGGCCTGACCGAAGAACAGATCGCTCGACCCTTCGTCGGGATCGCATCGGCGGGCAATGATTCGGCGCCCTGCAACACGACGCTTGACCATCAGGCGGACGTCGCCCGTCGCGGCGTGGATGAAGCGGGCGGCTTGTCCCGTCGGTTCAATACGATCACCGTCACCGATGGCATCGCCATGGGGCATCAGGGGATGAAGTCTTCTCTGGTTAGCCGCGAAGTCATTGCGGATTCGGTCGAACTGTCGGTGCGGGGCCATTGCTATGACGCGCTGGTTGGCTTTGCGGGGTGCGACAAGTCGCTGCCGGGCATGATGATGGCGATGTTGCGTCTCAACGTGCCGTCGATCTTCGTTTATGGTGGGTCGATCCTGCCGGGTCGTTATCAGGACCGCGATGTCACCGTCGTTGATGTGTTTGAGGTCGTTGGCAAATATGCAGCGGGCGCCTGCCCCTTGTCGGAAGTGCACGCGCTGGAAAAGGCAGCTTGCCCGGGCCATGGCGCGTGCGGTGGCCAGTATACGGCGAACACCATGGCCTGCGTGGCCGAAGCCATTGGCCTGTCGCTGCCCAATTCTAATATGGCGCCCGCGCCTTACACTACCCGCGACCAAATCGCTCATGCGGCGGGCGTGCAGGTGATGGAGCTTCTCGCCCGCAACATCCGTCCGCGCGACATCTGCACGCGCGAGGCCTTTGTGAATGCGGCGCGGGTTGTGGCGGCAACCGGCGGGTCGACCAATGGCGCGCTGCATCTGCCCGCCATGGCGCATGAAGCCGGGATTGAATTTGACCTGTTCGACGTCGCCGAAATTTTCAAATCCACGCCCTATATGGCCGATTTGAAGCCGGGCGGAAATTACGTCGCCAAGGATATGTACGAAGCGGGCGGCGTTTATATGTTGATGAAGTCGCTGCTGTCGGAAGGTTTGCTGCACGGCGATTGCCTGACGGTCACCGGCAAGACGCTGGGCGAGAATATCGACGAGATTACTTGGAACCCGGACCAGAAGGTTATCCACCCCGCGACCAAGCCGCTGTCGCCCACGGGCGGCGTTGTCGGCCTGCGCGGGTCGCTTGCCCCCAATGGTGCGATCGTGAAGGTTGCAGGGATGGCGCGTCTCCAGTTCAAAGGCCCAGCGATCGTCTTTGATTGCGAAGAAGACGCCTTTGCCGCCGTTGAAGCGCGCGAGATCAAGGACGGTCAGGTTGTCGTGATCCGCTATGAAGGCCCCAAGGGCGGGCCGGGGATGCGCGAAATGCTGTCGACCACGGCAGCCCTATACGGCCTTGGCATGGGCGAAAAGGTGGCGCTGATCACGGATGGCCGCTTCTCTGGCGCGACCCGTGGCTTCTGCATCGGCCATGTCGGCCCGGAAGCCGCTGAATGCGGTCCGATCGCGCTCGTTGAAAATGGCGACATGATCGAAATCGATGCTGAAAAGGGCACGATCGATCTGCTGGTGGATGCGGCGATTCTGGAAGAGCGCAAAAAGGCATGGACGCCACGGGTGTCCGATTATGGGTCAGGGGCCTTGTGGCGCTATGCCCAGAATGTCGGTCCCGCTTATAAGGGTGCGGTCACGCACCCGGGAGCCGCTGCCGAAAGCCATGTCTACGCGGATATCTAAGCCTGTTCTGATTGCCTTGCTGTTGGCCGGATGCGGCCAATCGCCGACGCAGGATGCCGTGCCAAAAAACGCGCCGCGCATTGCTTGTGCGGTCAACGGTGCGCCGATGGCGCCAAACTGCGGGGTGGAGCGCCAGCCGACGCCCAGCGGCATGGTGCTGATCCTGCGTCACCCGGATGGTGGATTTCGGCGCGTTAAAATTGTGGCGGACGGGCGCGGGGTCATTACTGCTGATGGGGCGATCCCGGCGCGGGTGAAGATCCTTGATCCGACATGGATCG
>JAHEGQ010000084.1 GCA_024645025.1 Sphingomonadaceae bacterium | reverse complement strand
AATGAGTATATGTATTACGCCCTGATGTGCCACGCCCGGCATCGTCATGGCTGCACGCGCTTCGATTTTGGGCGGTCCAAAATTGGTTCTGGCGCAGCCGAATTCAAACATAATTTCGGCTTCACGGCAGAGCCCTTATGCTATTTTCACCGGCCTTTGCGTGCGCAGGCACGGCGCGATATCAACCCGAATAGTGCCAAATATAGAAGCTTTACGAAGGTTTGGCGCAAGCTTCCTTTACCGATTGCCAATCTGATTGGGCCGTTTATCGCGCGCGGATTGGGGTGATGTCCGCCCTTTTGTTTCTGGCCCCGCGCTGTCCCTATCCCCCGAACAAAGGGGATCGCATCCGCAGTTGGCATGTCTTGCGCTATCTGGCCGCGCATCGGCCTGTCCATCTGATCGCTTTTGCGGAGGATCGCCGCGTGCCGCAGCCGCTGGCACAAATTTGTCGGTCGGTGACGCTTCTGCCCAGTCGCGGCACGCCAGCAACCGCGCTTGTGCGAAGCCTTGCCACCGGTGTCCCTGCCTCTGTTGCCTATTTTGGCGACAAGGCGATGACGCGGGCGGTGCAAGCCTGTCTTGACCACGCGCCGATTTCAACGGTTTATACTTTTTCTGGGCAAATGGCGCAGCACGTGCCGGCCTTACCCGCAGCCACGCGCTTCATCCTGGATTTTGTCGACGTGGATTCCGCGAAATATGAGGAATTGGCAAACCATCCGTTCACGTTGCGTCGTTGGGTTTATCGACGGGAAGCCCGATTGCTCGCCGCATTTGAGGGCGCTGTTGCCCAGCGCGCGGACTACAGCCTTTTCGTGAGCGGCCCCGAAGCGGCGCTGTTTCGTCGGCGTAATACGGATGTGGCCGCGGTGGGCATCGTCCCCAATGGCATTGATGCTGCACATTATGCGCCGTCTGCCTTTGACAAAGGAACCAAAAAGCCCGTGCCGAAGCTCGTTTTCACGGGTCAAATGGATTACGCACCCAATGTCGACGCTGTCATTTGGATGGCGAAGCATATCCTGCCACGCATTCAGGCTGTGCGGCCAGAGGCGCGCTTTGTTATTGTTGGCCGTTGTCCGCATCGGGACGTGCGCGCGCTGGCCCGACTGCCGGGCGTGGATGTGACAGGTGCCGTTGATGATCCTAGGGACTGGATTGGCAGCGCGGACATAGTCGTCGCGCCCATGCGGATTGGGCGCGGTATCCAGAACAAGGTGCTGGAAGCGCTGTCGATGGGGCGCCCCGTAGTCGCAACGCCGCTGGCGGCCGAAGGGATCGATATTCGACCCGGGCAGGAATATGTTCGCGCGGCAGGCGTGGACGCGTTTGCACGGGCTGTGCTGGATATGCTGGCGAACCCTGATCGCGCGGCGCGGATCGGCGTTCGGGCGCGCCAAGCGATGATCGATCGTTACGCCTGGGACCGGTGCCTCGCGCCGCTGAAGGCGCTGATCGCATGAGCCGCGTCCGGCATCCGCCATTTGTCGCTGATTGGCCTCGCGCCCTTTTCCTTCTGATCTTGGCGATAGGGGGGCTTGCGCCGCTGTTCTGGCGCGATGGGGAAGCCATGGCCGCGCTTTGGCTTGGTCAATCGACCTATCACCATTGTCTGTTCGTGCCGGCGATTGTTGCAGGGTTAATATGGCAAAAACGTCAGGATTTGGTTCAGCTGACGCCTCGATTTTTTTGGCCCGGTCTTGTGTTTGTGGGGGCTAGTGCTTTTTGTTGGATGATCGGGACGATTGCAGGCATCGCCTTGGCGCGGCACCTCGCGCTTGTCCTGACGCTCCTATCGCTGGTTATGGTGATCCTTGGCCCGGCAGTCGTGCGCTGCCTTGCCTTTCCTTTGGCTTTCGCTGTGTTTGCGGTGCCCTTTGGCGATGAATTGGTGCCGCAGTTGCAAGTCTGGACAGCGCAGATGGCCAGTGGTTTGTTGCATCTGGTTGGCGTGCCAGCCTATCTTGACGGGATTTTCCTTGTCACATCCAATGGCCTGTATCGGGTTGCCGAAGCTTGTGCCGGCGTGAAGTTTCTTTTGGCGATGGTCGCTTATGGCGCATTGTTTGCCTATCTGTATCTCCAATCATGGCGGCGTCGGGCCGGCTTTTTTGGGCTGTGTATCGTTGTGCCCATTCTGGCCAACGGTGTGCGCGTCTTTGCCACGGTCTATGTGGGGTATAAGACGTCGCCAGAGGTGGCGGGCGGCGTTGATCACATCGTCTATGGCTGGGTCTTTTTTGCCGTTGTTATGGGGGGGATTACCGCAATTGGCCTTTCCATTCGTCAAGCGCCAAAGCCTCAGCTTTTAGGATCTAACCCGTCGCATACCGCAAGACGCCCTGTGTCGATCCGCGGGTCTATATTGGCCGTTCTCGCCTGTGTCCTTCCTATGTTCATGGTTTCGAATTGGGTGGATATCACGCGATCCGTGGGGGGGGACCGGCTGGCACGCCCAATTGCACCTCGGTCGGTTTTGGGCTGGGCGCAGTCGCCTAGGCCAAAGCAGCAATTGCCCTGGTGGCCTGTTTATCGAGGCGCGGATCAGGTGCGCCTAGGGCATTATCGTAAGGACAAGATGTGCGGGGTCGATGTCGCATTTGTACTCTATAGCCGGCAAGAAGAGGGCCGAGAGCTGGTCAGTTATGGGCAAGGGGCCGCGATGCCGGACGCCGTGTGGACCTGGGTGTCGTCAGGCCCCTCTTTTCCTAACGCCCGCTCCGATCTGTTTCGGGGCAGGGGGGCAGAACAGCGCTTGGTTGTTACCTATTTCTGGGTTGGCAATCGACTGACGGGGGCCAAAGCTGCCGTGAAGTGGGCAACGCTTTGGTCACGCCTGACCGGTCAGGACCCCGCAGCAGCCGTATTGCTTGTGTCCGCCGTTCAGCAAGAGGCTGGGATGCAAGCGAAGGGGTGTATCGCTTCCTTTGTGCAGGCGCTCGGCTCTCCGGCTGCGGCGTTGCGCCGGGCGCTGCAAGACGCCCGGTCATAAGCCATGTGCGGTATTGCTGGCATCTATGCGGCGCATCCGGACCAAGAAATTGCACGGGCGCGGCTGGCGGCGATGGTTGAGGCGCAGCGCCACCGGGGTCCAGACGGGTCGGGCTTATGGCAGGCTCCCGGGGTGGCGCTGGGTCATTGCCGGTTAGCGGTCATTGATCCCCTTGGAAGCCCGCAGCCGCTTCATGCCGCAACCGGCGACCTGACGATTACCTTTAATGGGGAAATCTACAATTTTGCCGTGCTGCGTAAGGATTTGATCGCCAAGGGCCATCATTTCCACACCTTGGGCGATACCGAAGTCATCGTAAATGGGTATCGGCAATGGGGGGTAGGGCTATTGGCTCGGCTCAGCGGGATGTTTGCCTTTGCCCTTTATGATCATCGGGACAAGCGCTTGCTTTTGGCGCGCGACCGATTGGGGGTGAAGCCGCTGCATTATGCCGTTCTGCCCAATGGCAGCCTTGCCTTTGCGTCAGAGTTGAAGGGCTTGTTGGTGGACGCGGATCTGCCCAGACGGCCGAGCCTGCACGCGATCGAAGATTTTTTTACTTTCGGCTATGTGCCCGACGACAGCTGTTTTGTGGCGGATGTGCATAAACTACCTGCAGGAAGCTATCTCCTCCTCGATCATGGCAAGTCCCCCGGGCGCCCGATGACCTATTGGGACATCGAATTTGTGCCTGATGAATCTATGTCGTCGGCTGAACTGGAAAGCCGATGCCGGGACCATGTGCGTCAGGCGGTTCGGTCCCGCATGGTCGCCGATGTCCCTTTGGGGGCGTTTCTTTCGGGCGGGGTTGATAGCTCTGCCGTGGTCGCCTTCATGGCAGAGGCCAGCCCGCAGCCCGTGGAAAGCTTTTCAATCGGATTTGAAGGCCCACTGGATGAAACGCGCTATGCGGATCATGTCGCAGAGCTGTTCCAGACCCACCATCATTCTCGTCGCGTGAATGTAGCCGATTTCAGACTGATCGATCCATTGGTGGCGATGTTCGACGAACCTTTTGCCGATGCCTCAGCTTTGCCCTTGCTGCGGCTGTGCCAATTGGCGCGCGAACGCGTGACGGTTGCGCTCTCTGGCGATGGCGCGGATGAAGTTTTTGCCGGGTATCGCCGCCATGTGTTTTTTGATCGGGAAGAGGCGGTGCGGACCATTTTGCCGCAGGCAGCGCGCCGGACCGTGTTTGGTTGGCTAGGCCGGCACTATCCCAAGGCCGATTGGGCCCCGCGCTGGCTGCGGGCCAAGGCCACATTTCAGGCCCTCGCGCACGACAGCGCAGAGGCCTATGCCCGGGCCGTCGCCATCCTGACACCGGAGATACGCCAGCGTCTGTTTACCGATCGTTTTCGCGCCCAGTTGGACGGCTATCGGGCAGAGGATCGATATCTTCGCGTGATGTCGTCCGCCCCGGCGGCAGATGCTTTGGGCCGGGCGCAATATGCAGACCTGAAAATCTGGCTACCGGGTGACATCCTGACAAAGGTTGACCGCGTTAGTATGAGCCAAGGGCTTGAGGTGCGCGAGCCCATGCTGGACGCGGATCTTTTGGCCTTTGCCGCGCGGCTGAAACGGCGGGATCGGGTTCGTGGCCGACAGGGCAAAAGCCTGATGAAGCGATCCTTGGCGGGAATGCTTCCTGATGCCCTGCTGTATCGCCCGAAAATGGGCTTTGTCGGGCCCATCAGCGATTGGTTTCGGGGGGCTTTGGCGGATAGGGCTGCCCAGCTTTGCCGGTCAGAGGTTATCGCCGGTTCTGGCTGGTTTTCGCTGCCATTCTTGGAAAGCTGCGTGCAGGATCACCGGGCCGGTCGCGCCGATCATGGCCGCCTTTTGTGGCAGTTACTGATGTTTGATCGTGCCTTTTCCCGCCTGTTCATGACGGATAATGCGCCGCAATGAAATAAAGTCCATCGGGTGGTGCATTAAACCCCAAGGCCGCGCGGTCCCGCGCTTCAAGCGCCGCCTTTAAGTCCGCGGTCTGCCACTTTCCCTGACCAACCAACACTAGGCAGCCGACCATGGAGCGCACCTGATGATGCAGGAAAGAGCGGGCAGCCACATCCACTTCGATATCGTCGCCAAAGCGCTGAATGGTGATGCGGTCAATGGATTTGACGGGACTGGCCGATTGGCAATGAACCGAACGGAAGGTCGTAAAGTCATGCGTGCCCAACAAGATTTGGGCTGCTTCATGCATTGCTGTGGCATCTAGCGGTTGGATCACGCGCCACGCCCGGCCTTGGTCCAGTGCCAAGGGTGCCCGTCGATTGACGATGCGATACACATAGCGTCGTCCCAAGCAGCTAAACCGGGCGTGCCAATCCTCGGCAACTTCGGCGCACGCCAGAATGGCGACAGGATGGGGCCGCATTTTGGCGTTCAGGGCTTCCATCAGTCGAAAGGGCGCTATCGCGCGGGCGATGTCCACATGCGCCGTCATCGCCTCAGCATGAACTCCTGCGTCCGTGCGTCCGGCGGCGTGCACTACGGCGTCCTCCTGCGTCACATCCTTGATGGCCTGCTCAATCACCGCCTGGACGCTTGGGCCATGGCTTTGGCGCTGCCAGCCCATGAACGGCCGGCCATCATATTCAACAATCAGCCGGAAACGGGTCATGCCAAAACCGTTCCAACGGGCAGGGCATAGCCACGCAGCAGGTCGGCTGGGGCCATCGCCGCCTTGCCCGCGCGCTGGATCAGCTTTGGTCGCACCGATCCTCGGCCGCAAGCGATGGTCAGCGCATCGTCAAGGACCGCCCCAGCTGGACCCTCTTGCGGCTGCACTTCAGCAGCCAGAAGGCGAAAACGTTCGCCCAGATGTTCAAAAAATGCGCCCGGCGCGGGTGCAAAAGCACGGATTTGGCGTTCCACTTCAACCGCTGGGCGCGAAAAGTCGATCCGCGCTTCGGTCTTGTCAATCTTGGCAGCATAGGTGACCCCAATATCGGGCTGGGGCTGGGTGGGGTAGGCATCCAGATCTGCCAAAACATCGCAGATCAGGTGGGCGCCCATGTCGGCCAACTCCTGCGTCAATCCACCGGCTGTTTTCCTGTCGACGGGCGTGGTTTGCCATGCGCGCATCGGGCCTGTGTCCAATCCGGCTTCCATTTGCATAATGGTAACGCCGGTTTCGGCATCGCCCGCCAAGATCGCGCGCTGTACCGGCGCGGCACCGCGCCAACGCGGCAATAGGGAGGCGTGGACGTTCAGGCACCCCAGCTTTGGGGCATCCAGCACCGCCTGTGGCAAGATCAGGCCATAAGCCGCGACAACGGCGATATCCGCTTTCAGATCTGCAAATGCGGCTTGTGCATCGCTATCCTTCAGCGAAATGGGGGTGCGGACGGGAGTGCCCAGTGTTTCTGCGTGAAGCTGCACAGGCGATGGCGTCAGCGCCTTCCCACGGCCAGCGCGGCGCGGGGGCTGGGAATAAACCGCACAAATATCGTGCCCCGCCTTGGCAAGGGCAGACAGGCTTGGAACGGCAAAGTCGGGCGTGCCCATGAAGATGATACGCATCTTTTCTCCCAAGCCCTTGGCAAGCTGCATTGCAAGCCCTTATCAACGCCAAATGGCATCGATCGAAATCGAAACTCTGACCCAAGCGCTGTCGCGGCTGCCCGGATTGGGACCGCGTTCAGCGCGGCGGGCGGTGCTTCACTTGCTGAAGCGCCGGGAAACCGCGCTTTTGCCATTGCTCCATGCGTTGGAAGAGGTGGGGGAAAAGCTGTCGACCTGCCATGTCTGTGGGAATGTCGATACGCGCGATCCCTGTGGTATCTGCAGTGACCCGCGGCGTGAAGACCGAATGCTGTGCGTGGTTGAGGATGTGCCCGACCTATGGGCGCTTGAGCGATCGCGCCTTTTCCCGGGAAAATTTCATGTGTTGGGCGGTCGGCTGTCGGCCTTGGAAGGGGTGCGGCCCGAGGATCTGAATATTTCTGGGCTTTTATCCCGCATCGCCGCAGGTGGCATTGACGAGGTGGTGCTGGCGATGAACGCCACGCTCGAAGGCCAGACCACAGCGCATTATATTGCGGAGCGTCTTGAAAATGCGCCAGTTCGCCTGACCCAACTGGCCCATGGCCTGCCTGTAGGGGGGGAGCTGGATTATCTGGACGATGGAACGCTGGCCCAAGCCCTGCGCGCGCGGCGCCCCGTGGCTTGACCCGGTCCCATCCCGCACCTACCTGAGCGTCCATGGCTATTCTTCCGATCATCGAAACGCCCGATCCTCGTCTCAAAACCGTTTCGACCCCCGTCGAAACGATCGATGACGCTTTGCGTAGTTTTATTCAGGATATGTTCGATACCATGTACGACGCGTCGGGCATCGGCCTGGCGGCAATCCAGGTTGGGCTGCCAAAGCGCATTTTGGTGATCGACCTTCAGGATAAAGATCCCGAAACCGGCGCTGTTGTGCGTGCCCCCCATGTCTTTATCAATCCTGAAGTTATCAAGGAATCTGAAGAGGTTTCGGTTTATTCTGAAGGCTGCCTCTCGGTTCCGGATCAATATGCCGATGTGGCCCGCCCCGCTGTGATCAAGGCGCGCTGGCAGGATGCGCAAGGCAAGGCGCATGAGGCGGAGTTTGATGGCCTGATGGCGACCTGCCTACAGCATGAGATGGACCATCTTGAAGGGGTACTTTTCATCGACCATCTCTCGAAGCTGAAGCGGGATATGGTCCTGAAGAAGCTGGCGAAAGCCCGAAAGATGGACGCCTGATTTCTGACTTTCCAAAGTTAGGCGTTCATTCTATGTTCCGTTCATGACCAGCGGAACACTCCTCGTCCAAATCCTGTTCCTTTTGATTGGCCTTGCCGCGGGCGGTGGGGTCGGCTGGCTTTGGGCTGGGCGCAGCGATGGCCGTGTGCAGTCAGAACGCGATGTCGCCCGGTCTGAACGCGACAAGTTTGAAGCAGATTTTCGCGCCGCGATTGCCGATCTGGAAAAGATGGCGATTGAACGGGATCAG